>JAICXR010000078.1 GCA_025980355.1 Chloroflexota bacterium
CCATACAACAGCAATTCGATAAGACGTTCGAGCAACAGCATCCCGGGGTGAAGATCTCCCCCGACAACCAGGCGTTTTCCAGCGACACCACCTCGAAACTGCTGGCGCTGGCCGCCGCCGGTTCGCTGCCCGATGTGATCCGTGCCCATCCGAACTACGAGGTGCGCTTTGCGGCGTCGGGCCTCTGGCTCGACCTCGTCCCTTACGTCGGGCGCACGAAGGACTTCGGCCTCAACGAGGACTTCCTGCCCGTCTCCTTGCAGTATCACCAGAAGCAAGGGAAGCTCAACGCCATCCCTTTCACGGCTGGCACCTATATCCTGTATTTCAACCAGGATCTGTTCGACCGCGCCGGCCTGCAATATCCGACGGAGCAATGGACCTACACCGGGGAGTTCTTCAACGCCGTCCAGAAGCTGACCCAGCGCAACGGCGCATCGCCTTCCGTCGGCTGGTCGGGCCAGATGCCCGGGATGGACGTCTGGTCGGACCCGGTGTTCATGCATCCGTGGGGCGGTGCCTTCCTGAACGATGCCGAGACGGCCTGCGAGCTCGACCAGCAAGCATCCCGGGACGCCCTGACCTGGTGGCTGGACCTGAAGAACAAGTACCAGTTCACGCCGCAGGCGACGGACAAAGGCTACTCCTTCACCTCCGGCCAGGTCGCCATGATGTACCAACTGCCACTGGCGCTCATTACCCTACAGCAGGCCAAGCCGGCCTTCCGCTGGGACGTGGCCCAGCTGCCGAAGGGGCCGGCCACGGCCTCGACCGGGATCGGCGCCGGCGGCTACGGCATCTCCGCCGTTAGCAAGCAGCGTGATGCGGCGTGGACGTACCTGGACGCCTATACGTCGACCGCCGGGCTGACATTCATGTTCGCCGACAGCGGGCAGGACCTGCCGGCCCGCAAGTCGGCCTGGCCGGCGTTCCTGAAGCGTCCCGGCAACCCGGCCCACGTCCAGGCGTTCTTCGACGCCGGCGCCCACGCGATCACCTTGCGCCCATTCGGCGCCGAGGGGCCGGACGTGCTGAGCAAGGCCGGCCCGATCTGGGCCGATGCGGTCTCCGGCAAGCGCGACGTGACGACCGTGACCACCGACGTCAGCCAGGTTGTGACGAGCGTACTCAAGAGCGAGAGCTCGGACTTGACGTAGCCTGGAACGCCTGGCCGCGACTGCGGGCCCTAACTCGCCCGCTCGTAGGTCGCCGTCACCGTCGTGGTGATGCCGCCACGGACGTTGAATTCCCCGGCCACTTCGCAGCGAACCGGGTCCATCGCCGCCACGAGGTCGTTGAGAATCAGGTTGGTCACATCCTCGAAGAAGTGGCCCTCGTCCCGAAACGACCAGAGGTAGAGCTTCAGCGACTTCAACTCGACGCAGCGCGGACCGGGCACGTAGGTGATGCGGATGGTGCCAAAGTCGGGCTGGCCGGTGACGGGGCAGAGGGCGGTGTATTCCGGGCACACGTGGGTGATCGTGTAGCGGTTCGCCGGGTGGGGGTTGGGGAACGTCGCTAAGGTCTTGTTGGGTTGCGTCGGCACGCCGGCCTCTCAATCTTCCATTGGCGCGGGCGGCAAGGGGGGCGCCGCGGGCTCCGGACGGCGCAGCATGTAGCCGACGCCGGGTTCGCTAACGATGAGGCGGGGATGGGCCGGGTCCGCTTCCAGCTTCTGCCGGAGGTAGCGGATGTAGACCCAGAGATACTCCGTCTCATCCCGATACTCCGGCCCCCACACCTGCTGAAGGAGCTCTTCGTGGACCATCACGCGATCCGCGTTGTTGGCGAGGGCGCTGAGCAGTCGATACTCGGTCGGGGAGAGGCGCACTTCCTCCCCGCGGGCGGTGACCCGGCGGCGGGCGAAGTCGATCACCAGGTCGCCGGCGGCGAAGGTCGGGCGGGTTTTCGGTTCCGGCTGCGCCTGGCTGCGCTTGAGCACGGCGCGGATGCGCGCCACCAACTCCTCCGGGCTGAACGGCTTGGTGAGGTAATCGTCCGCGCCGACGTCGAAGCCCTTCAGCTTATCCGACTGTTCGTTTTTGGCGGTGAGCATGACGATCGGCACCTGGGAGAACTCGCGGATGCGCCGGGTCGCCTCGTAGCCGTCCATCGCCGGCATCATGATGTCCAGCACGACCAGATCGGGGTCTTCCGCTTCCACCGCTTCGATCGCCTGTTTGCCGCTGGCCGCGGCGCTGACGCGGTAGCCCAGCCGCTCCAGATTGGCGCGCACCAGCCGCACCAGGCGCGGCTCATCGTCGACGACGAGAATGCGCGCGGCGTCGCCGGTGCGGCGTGGCATACTGTTCAACGAGTGGTCACCGACAACGCTGTGGCGCCATCCGTCTCCTCCCGATCTGGTGCGGAGCTTTCGGTATAGACGGGCAAGGTGAAGGCGATCGTCGTCCCCTGCGGCGACGTCTCCTTGATCCGAATCACGCCGCCGTGCGCTTCCACCAGTCCCCGGCAGATGGATAGACCGAGGCCGGTGCCGCCAGTACCGCGCGACAGGCTGTTGTCGATGCGGTAGAAACGTTCGAACACGCGCTCAACGAGCTCCGGCGGGATCCCCTGTCCTTGATCGCTCACCGTCACCTCTACCTGCTCCCCGACGCGGCGCGCTTCCACGTGGATGCTACCCGCCGCGGAGTATTTTCGGGCGTTTTCGATCAAGTTTTCAACAACCTGCTCCAGCCGGCGCGGGTCGCCGAGCACGAGCGGGAGGTCGGCCGCACAGTGGACCGTGTACTGGTGCTGGCGGGAGGTATCGCGCCGCCGCTGCACGACGCCTTGAAGGAGGGGCGCGAGCAGGAGCGGCTGACGGTGAATCTGCAGGACGCCGGCCTCCAACTTGGAAAGGTCGAGCAAGTTATCGACCAGTTCGCTGAGATTATCGGCCTCCTCATCGATGATGCGCAGGAACTCGCGGCGGGTGTCCTCGTCCCAATCCTCGATTAGCAAGGTGCGGGCATAGCCTTTGATCGTCGTCAGCGGCGTGCGCAGCTCGTGGGACACCGTGGAAAGGAGCGCCTGTTTCAGCTCATCCGCCTCCCGTTCCTTGCTGATGTCGACATACACGAAGACGCGACCGATGATCTCCCCGTCCTGTTCCCGCACCGGCGCCGAGAAGCGGCGGAGCGTGCGCGCTTCCGGCCAGCGCTGGAGGAATTCGTCGCTGTACACCGTGCGTTCCGGGTCCCGCAGGAGCGCCTCGGAGGCGCGGTCGAAGGCATCCGGGTCGGCCATCCCGCTGCGCAGCCGGTCGCGCAACGCCTCGGCGGAGAGGCCGACGAGGGTTGAGCTGTCGACGCCGAACATGGTTTCCCAGCGCCGATTCGCCACCCGGAAACGGCCGCCAGCATCCAACATGATAATGCCGTCATTCGTCGCGTTGAGGACGGCGTTCACGACGATCGCTTCGGCTTCGGAACGGCGCTTCTCCTCGACGAGCGCCCGCGTGGTCTCCCCGATGCGCCGGCGCATCCGCTCGAACGTTTCGGTCAGGTGCCCCACCTCGTCGGCCCCCCGCATGGGGATCGGGTGGTCGTAGTGGCCGCCGGCGATTTCATCGGCCGCGAGGGCCAGTTGCTGGATCGGGCGCACGAGCATGCGCGACGACAGCCAGGCGACGGTGGCGCTGACGAAGAGGCCCGCCAGGATCAGGGCGAGAAAGAGGCTTTGCACGCTGTCCTGAAGCTGGCGTACCGCGGTGGTGGGGACGTACAGCGCGACCGTCGCCGTCAGGTCGCCATGCGGGTTGAACAACGGTAGCAAGAAGACGTCGGCAGACTTATCCATCGGCACGCGCTGACCGGCCGGTTGGTTAGCGGACCCGACGGGGCTGGTCGCCGGGCGCGTCGCCAGCGTCGGGAACGCGGTGGGCCAGGTCTCGTCACCCTGCGACGCCGCCAGGAATCGGCCTGCAGGATCGAAGACGGAACAGGGATAGCCGATCTGTTGCTGCGTTTGGGCGAGCAACTGGGCGCCGATCAGCTCGGTCACGGCGACCGCGCCTATCGGACTATTGCCGGGGGCAGCACCATTGATGGCGGCTCCTCCGACCAGTGCCGGTTGCCCGTGGATCGACTCGGCGCCTTCTCCGGTGGAGGCTTGCATCGTGAGGATCGGCGTGAGGCTGAGCGGCGGCGATCCGTTGGCGCTCCCATTGTCGGCGTAGAGCAACTGACCGCGCTGGTTATAGATGAAGATCTGGTCGTTCGCGCCGAGCTGCGCCCCGGTGCGTATGTCCGCACTCATCTGGGTCCACGGCACGGAGCTCGGGGCGCTGACCGCCGAGCGCACGCTCTGCATGCCGGCGACGACGAGCGCGGTGTGGGCGAGCTGGTCCTCCCGCTGGCGGTAGAACTGTGAGGCCACGCGTCCGGCGCTATACGACTGCATGGCGAGGCGCTCATCGAAGTCGTCGCTGATCCGGTTCATGATGGCGAAGCCGGCGGCGATCAGCACCATCAGCGCCCCTGCCACCATGGCGAGGAAGATGCGGACGCGCAGTGACGTCACCGGCCGCCGCCAGCGGCCCCGCTTGGCGCCCCGGCGCGACCGGCTGACGATGACGTTCTGTGCCGTGGACTTGACGCTCATATCTTCGCTACTGCCTGTGCGCCGCACCGAGGGCCGGAATACCGGCGTGGTGCACTCGGGCGCGCCCTATCTATGGTAGCACGGCAGCGTGACAGGCCCTCTCTCTGCCTTTGGCATCTCTCCCCCAAGCCTGGGGGAGAGCCAGGGTCGAGCGATCGGTAGCCCTTGCCGAGCAGTGCCGCACGACGCCGGTCCAAGACGGCCACGAACCCTGCGAGCGCGTTCCTCTCCCCCAGTCTTGGGGGAGAGGTCAGGAGAGAGGGCCTTCCCGCCGCACCGGCCGCCCGCTGCCTGCCGTCACCTGCAGCTCCCCGGCGTCAAGACACAGTTCGCCGCGCCGCCAGAGTCTTACGATGCGTCCTGGTAATGACCAGCCGGCGAAGGGACTGCCCCTGGCCTTGGTCTGCCATCGTTCCGGCCGTACCACGGACTCACCGGTGGGGTCCAGCAGTACGATGTCGGCGTCGTACCCGGGCGCGACGCTGCCTTTCCCGGCGAGGTGGAACAGGCGGGCCGGTGCGGCCGCCGTGAGTTCCACCAGGCGGGACAGGGTGAGCCGGCCATCGCGGACAGCCAGCAGGAGCAGGGGGAGCAACGACTCCAGGCCGGGGAAGCCCGCCGCGGCGACAGCGTAGCCGCAGTGTTTCTGGGCCGACGTGTGCGGCGCGTGGTCGGTGGCGACGAGGTCGACCAACGGCAGGGCCTGCCACAGCCCTTCGACCAGCGCGCCGGGGCGCAGCGGCGGATTGACCTTCCCCCACCCACCGAGGCGCAGGGCGTCCTCGGCCGTGAGAAAGAGGTGATGCGGACAGACTTCGCACGTCAGGCCGAGGACCTGCCGGCGCGCCGCGGCGATCGCCATGACCTCTGCCGGAGTGCTGACGTGGGCGATATGGACGCCCCTCTGGGCGGCCCGGGCGGCGGCCAGGACGTGGGCGGTCGCCAGTTCGGCGCAGACCGGCGGGCGGTTCCGGTTGTGATCGACCGGGCTGCTGCCCGCGAACGCCCGCAGGCACTGCTCGTCCTCGGCGTGGACGGCGATGGGGAGGCTGGCCGGCGTGGCGCACAGGTGGCGATAGAGTAGCGACCAATCGTCGGTGAGTAAGCTGCCGGTCGTCGAACCGAGATAGATCTTGAGGCCGACGATCTCGCCGGCCAGTTCGGCGGCCAGGCCGACGTTGTCGGCGGTGGCGCCGAGGTAGACGCCATAATCGCAGGCCGCGCCCTGGGCCGCCAGCGTCAGCTTCTGCCGGACGCGGGCGGCAGAGACGGTCGGCGGATCGTTGTTCGGCATGTCCAGGATGGTCGTCACGCCGCCGGCCAGCGCGGCGCGAGTTGCCGTCTGCCAGTCCTCCTTTTCGCTGGCGCCCGGTTCCCGGACATGGACATGGACGTCGATCAGACCCGGCAGGATGAGCAGGTCGGTGGCGTCGACGGACGCCGCACCGGGGACGGAAAGGTCGGTGCCGACGGCGGCGATGCGCTCGCCGAGCATGTGGACATCGGCGCGCAGGACGCCGCGCGTGGTGACGACGCTGCCGCCGTGGATCAGGGTGCCGGGGTCACTCACCGGCGTCAAGGCCGTGCCGAGCGGCCCAGCCGGGCGGATCGGCACGCCAATCCAGGACGGCATCCAGCTCGGTGGTGGAGAGGAGGCGCTGACGCAGCGCGACCGCGGCGAGATCGTCATAGCGACAGAGGGCCAGCAAGGTGACATGCGCCGCGCCAAAGGCCGCGATAGCTTGCGGGAAGCCGTAGGTGCAGATGGCGAGGCAGTGGGTCACCTGGCCCCCCTCCTCGCGCACGCCGGCCACGGCGTCCAGCGCCCCCCCGCCGGTCGTCACCAGGTCCTCCACCACGACGACCTCGGGCCGGCCCGACGGCGGGGAAGGCGCCCGGCCAGGGGCCGGGCGCGGCGTCAGGCTCCCCTCCACGCGCTTCCCCTTGCCGTGGTCTTTCGCTTCGCCGCGGACGTACACCATCGGCAGATCCAGCCGTTCCGCCAGCCAGGCGGCGTGGGGGATGCCGGCGGTGGAGACGCCGGCCAGCACGTCCGGCGCGATGCCCTGCTCCCGGAGCAGCTCGGCGAAATACCCCGTGATCAGCCGGCGTTCCGGGGGATACGAACACAGCAGCCGATTGTCGGTATAGACCGGGCTGAGCATGCCGGAACGGTAGCGGAAAGGCGGGTTGACGCGAATCGTGACGGCGCCGACGTTGAGCAGGAGCGCTGCGACGGCCTCGCCCCGGCCATGCTGCCCTGCCGAGGTCATCTGCCCGCCTCAGCGAGTCGGCGCATCTCGCCAACCAGGCGCTCGGCCTCGCGCCGGGCGGCGCCGGCATAGTCGCTAGCGGGAGATGCGTAGAGGATGGAACGCGAGGCGCTGATGAGGACGCCGCCGCCATCGGCCCGGCAGCCGGCCCGCACCGCCGCCGCCAGGTCGCCCCCCTGGGCGCCGATGCCGGGGATCAGCAGTTGCGCCTGGGGTGCCGCCTGCCGGACGCGGCGCAGATCGTCGGGGGCGGTGGCGCCCACGACGAAGCCCAGCGTGCCGGCGCACCGCCAGCGCTGGGCCTCGCGGACGACGCGCAGGTAGAGCGGCTCACCATCGACAACAATGTCCTGGAAATCGGCGGCGCCCGGGTTCGACGTCCTGGCCAGCACGTAGACGCCGCGGTCGGCGTGGGCAAGATACGCTTCCACGCTATCTCGCCCCTGGTAGGGGTTGACGACCATGGCATCGCAGCCGTACACGTCAAGGGCCGCGCGCGCATACAGGCGGGCCGAATTGCCGATGTCGGAGCGCTTGGCGTCGCCGATGATCGGTATGTCGCGCGAGATGGTGGCAACCAGCCGCCGCAGTACGTCCATCCCTGCCGGGCCCAGCGCCTCGTAGAAGGCGAAGTTCGGCTTGTAGGCGGCGGCAACGTCGGCCGTCGCCTCCACGATGGCCGTGGTGAACGCGTAGACACCGGCCGGGTCGCGGGGGATGCCGGCCGGTAGGCGTTCCAGCTCCGGGTCCAGGCCGATGCAGAGCAGGCTATCCGCCGCGCGGCGCCGGGCCTCGACCTTCTCCTCGTAGTTCAATGCCGCTGGTTCCCTTTCGCGATGGTCACCATGGTAGCGCGCGGAGCAGCAGCGCCAGGAGGGCCATGCGCACCGGCACGCCATTGCCGGCCTGGCGAAAGTAGGCGGCATTCGGCAGCGTATCGACATCGAGGGCGACTTCGTCGACCCGCGGCAGCGGATGCATGATCGTGGCCGCCGGCGCCAGGCGCCGCACCGCATCGGCCGTCAGCCGATAGCTGCCCCGTACGGCCTCGTACTCGGCGAGGTCGACAAAGCGCTCCTTCTGGATGCGTGTGACATAGATGACGTCGGCGTTGCTCAGCGCCTCCTCGAACGTCGCCACCGCGACATTCGCGCCGAGTTCCCCCAGCTCGGCCAGCAGCGGCGCCGGCAAGGCGAGGCCCGGCGGCGATACCAACAGCATCGGGCAGCCGAAGCGGGCGAGCAAGCGTGAAAGGGAGTGGACCGTGCGCCCGTTGCGCAGGTCGCCGATCAGGGCGACGCGCTGGCCCTCCAGGCGGCCGCGTTCCTGCCGGATCGTGAAGAGGTCGAGCAAGGCTTGCGTTGGGTGCTCGCCGGTGCCGTCGCCGGCGTTAATGACGGGAACGGAGACCAGCGCCGCCACCTCGCGCGCCGCGCCATCCTGGGGATGCCGGAGCACGATGAGGTCGGCGTAGCCCTCCACGATCCGCGCGGTGTCGTCCAGCGTCTCCCCCTTGCTCGTGGACGACGCGGCCGGGTCGCTCATCGTGATCACCCGGGCGCCGAGACGGTTGGCGGCGGCCTCGAAACTCAACCTTGTGCGCGTTGAGGGCTCGAAAAACAGCGTCGCCACGACGTGGTCACCAAGGAGGTCCCGCCGACCGCGCACATTCCGACCGAAGTCCGCTGCGACATCAAGGATCCGCTGTACCTGTGTGCGATCGACGTCCGCGGTGGAAAGAAGAGAGACGGGGTGATGGGGGGATGAAGGGATGATGAGACCGGACGACGGGGGGATGAGGACATTGGGAAATCGGGGGAGGTCGCGCCGGGCGTCGTTCCGGTCGCTCGTCATCCCCTCATCCCCGCCACTCCTCATCCCTCCGTCGCCACTGCGCTAGACGTCGAAGTACAGATAATACTCATACGGCGTCGGGCGCAAACGGAACTCGTCGATCTCCACCGCCGTCTTGTAGCTAATGTAGGTGTCGAGCAAGTCGTCCGTGAAGACGCCGTTGGCCGTGAGGAAGTCGCGATCGGTATCCAGAGCTTCCAGCGACTCGGCGAGCGAACCGGGGACGGAGAGCACCTTGGCCGCCTCGTCGGGCGGGAGGTGGTAGATGTTGGAGTCGATCGGCCCGAATTTGCCGCGGGGGTCGATCTTCCTCTCGATGCCGTCCAGCCCGGCCAGCAGCATCGCCGCGAAGGCCAGGTAGGGGTTGGAGGCGGCATCGGGGGGGCGGAACTCGATGCGCATCGACTTCGGACTCTTGGAGTAGGTGGGGATGCGCACCGCCGCCGAGCGGTTGCGCTGGGAGAAGACGAGGTTCACCGGCGCTTCGTAGCCGGGCACCAGCCGCTTGTAGCTGTTCACCGCCGACGCCCCGAATCCGAGCACGGCGGGGGCGTGGGTGAGCAGGCCGCCGATGTAGTAGAGCGCCGTCTCCGAGAGGCCGGCATAACAACCGCCGGAAAAGAGCGGCTGCCCGCCCTTCCAGATGCTCTGGTGGGTGTGCATGCCGGAGCCGTTGTCGCCGAAGATCGGCTTCGGCATGAAGGTGGCGACCTTGCCGTGACGGCGGGCGACGTTCTTGACGATGTACTTGTAGAGCATCATGTTGTCGGCCGTCTTGGTAAGGGTGTCGAAGCGGAAGTTGATTTCGTTCTGACCGGCGGTGGCCACCTCGTGGTGGTGGCGCTCCAGGGAGAGGCCGGCCTGCATCATCAGCAGGGTCATTTGGGTGCGGATGTCCTGTTGCGTGTCGTGCGGCGGTACCGGGAAGTACCCTTCCTTATTGCGAATCTTGTAGCCGAGGTTGGGCTTCTCTTCGCGGCCGGTGTTCCAGTTGCCCTCCACCGAGTCGACGGCGTAGTACTGGATGTTCTGCTCCGACTGGTACCTCACGTCGTCGAACAGGAAGAACTCCGCTTCCGGCCCGAAGTAGGCGGCGTCGCCGATGCCGCTATCCAATAGGTACCGCTCGGCCTTCTGGGCGACGTAGCGCGGGTCGCGCGAGTAGGGGCGATAGCTGCCCGGTTCCACCACGTTGCAGACGAGGTTGAGCGTCGGCTGCTCGGTGAAGGGGTCCATGATGGCGCTATTCGGATCGGGGATCAGCAGCATATCGCTCTCGTGGATCGCCTGGAAACCGCGGACGCTGGAGCCGTCGAAGCCGACTCCTTCCCGAAAGACGTCTTCCGTGAGTTCCCTGAGCGGCACCGTGAAGTGCTGCCAGGTGCCGGGCATGTCCACGAAGCGCATGTCGACCATCGTCGCGCCGCGTTCGGTACCGAGTGCTATGGCTTCCTTGGCGTCCAACCGTCTCAATCCTCCCTACCTGCCGCGCCGCACACACGGGCGGGTGACAAAGAAGGGCAGCAAAAAGCCCTCCCACGCACGTCCGTCGCTGACGCGCTGGCAGGGCGACACTACCCGCGACACGGCACCGTATCGCATTGCGCCGAGTATACCAGGGCAGTGGACGGAGCGGCAACCGACCGCGGGAAGGCTTCTCCCAGCGGGCGGCGGGCGTGCACGGGGGCGATAGGGGAGACGCGCGACCGGA
>JAICXR010000094.1 GCA_025980355.1 Chloroflexota bacterium
CACCCGCGCCGCCTGCTCCACCTCGGCGTCGTCGGCGTCGGGCCGGCCGTAGCGGATATTGTCCCGCACGCTGAGGTTGAACAGGAAGGTCTCTTGCAGCACCATGGCGATGTTCGTGCGCAAATCGTGCAGGCGGTAGGCGCGCACGTCGTGGCCGTCGATCAGGATCGTTCCCTTTGCGGGATCGTAGAAGCGCGGGATCAGGCTGACCATGGTGGACTTCCCCGCCCCGCTGGGGCCGATGACGGCGAGCGTCTGCCCGGCGGGGACGTGCAGGCAGAGGTCGTGCAGCACTTCCCGGCCGGTGGGGTAGCTGAACGAGACGTGCTCGAAGGTGACGTCGCCACGGATCGGCGGGAAGGCAGTCGGTGGCACCGGATCGCGCACGCTGATCGGCGCGTCAAGCACCTCGAAG
Source organism: Chloroflexota bacterium (assembly GCA_025980355.1). GTDB lineage: Bacteria > Chloroflexota > UBA4733 > UBA4733 > UBA4733 > UBA4733. Next base: position 416 of record JAICXR010000094.1, read on the forward strand.
AGCCGCTCGGCGGCCACCGTCGCCATCTGCACCGTCTGGTTGATGCTGGCCACCCGCTGGAACGGCTGGAAGAGCATGTTGACGTACCGCTGGAAGGCGACCAGCGTGCCAATGGTCATGGCATGGGCCATCACCTGTTCCGCCCCGACGGCCAGCACGAGCACACTGGCGAATGACGTACACAGTCCCTGCAACTGCCCAAGGACGAGCGACCGGCGCTGCGCCCAGAGCCGCTCCTGGCGGATCTCCCAGTTCTCGCCGTTGAAGCGCAGCGCTTCGGCCGCCAGCCGGTTGAAGGCCTTCACCAGCTTGATCGCGATCAGACTCTCTTGCAGCACGACGCTCAACTGGCCGATCCTGCGCTGGATCGACCGCCAGTAGCGGCGAATGCGAGCGATTTGCATCTGGATCACCAGCAAGGGCGGCACAGCCAGCAGCACCAGCAGCGTCAGCTTGACGTCGATGCGGAAGAGGATCACCAACGCCACCAGCGGCGTGAAGGTGCTGCCGATGATGTTGAGCAGCGCGCTGTTGATGAACAGTTGGATCAGGCTGACGTCGCTGGTGACGCGCGACATCAGTTGACCGGTCTCGTACTTGTCGAAGAAGCTCATCGACTGGGCCTGGACGGCGCTGAAGACCTCGTTGCGCAAATCCTGGATGACGTGCTGCCCGAGAATCTGCACCATGTAGCTCTGCAAGGCGCTCAGCCCGGCGTTGGCGCCGATGATCAGGAGATAAAGCAGGACCAAGCCCACCAGCAGACGGCCCTGCATATGCGGGATCGCGCCGTCGATGATCAGCTTGGTCAGCCAGGCCGGCGTCAGGCCGGTGACGGCAAGGGCCAGGATGGTGGCGAGCACGCCGGCGGTGAGGCGGGCATAGGGACGGACGTACCCGAGAATCCGCAACAGGTAGTTCATCGTGCCATTGGTGTCACCGCCGCCCGATCGCTACCATGCCGCTATGGTAGCAAGTATGGAGGTCCCTTTGGGCGAATTCCACTGGCAATTTCGGCGCACGAGTACCAAACCATTGCTCGATCTCAGTGCCGTGCCCTGGTCCTTTGCCGAACAGCCGTCCCGTCCGACAATTATCTTCCCCACGGTCGTGGACACGCGCTCGTTTGGTGGCGCCCTCGCCCAGCCGCTCAACCGCTACTACCTGTTCTACGCGCCGCACCACAGTCGGGCGATGGGCGTGGCGACCGCGCCCCAGCCGGAAGGTCCGTGGACGCCCTACGCGGGTAATCCGTTGCTGCGCCTGGAAGACGTGCCCGGCTTACGCGGCCATATCTCCTCGCCCGAAATTGTCTACCGACCGGACCGTCCGGCGGAACCATTCTGGCTCTATTTCCACGGCCTGGCCTTGCCAAGAGGCGGTGGACAGCAGACGTGCCTGGCGACCTCGCCGGACCTGTTGCACTGGCGGCTGGTGTCGCCCGACCCAATCCTCACCGCCACCGCGGAGCAGACCGGCGACGAGAACACCGCCGCCTACGTGCGGGTCTTCCGCCATCGGGACTGGTGGTACGGCCTCTACAAGGCCGAAAAGGCGCACGGCCTGGCCCGCTCCCGCGACGGCATCGCCTGGGAACACTGGCCGCACAACCCGGTCATCCGGCCGGAAGCGCAGGCGCAGGAGTACGACCGCATCCGCCACACCGCCATCCTGCTGGAGGGCGACACCCTGCAGATCCTCTACTCCACGCTCACCAAGCCCGACCTCTCCCGCGAGGAGATCAAACGGGCGTCGTTACCGTTGCACGGCGCGGACTGGCGGGAATGGGGGCCGCTCCGGCGCCACGGCGTTGTCCTCGCCCCAGAAGTCCTCTGGGAAGCCGGCGACGTCCGCGACCCGTTCCTGCTGGTGCAGGACGAGGCGCTGTATCTCTACTACGTCGGCGGGCACGAGCAGGCGATTGGCCTTGCGAAGGCACGTCGCTAGACGTCCAGGTCCTTCACCGTCTTCGCGTGCGACTCGATGAAGCGTTTGCGCTGGGCAACGTCGTCCCCCATGAGCATGCTGAAGACCTGGTCGGCCACGACGGCGTCCTCGAAGTTGACCTTGAGCATGGTGCGCTTCGTCGGGTCCATCGTCGTCTCCCACAACTGCTGCGCGCTCATCTCGCCGAGGCCCTTGTAGCGATTGATGCGCGGGTTCTTGCCCTTCATGTCGGCCGTGATGGCATCGCGCTCCTGCTCGGAGTAGGCGTAGCGGATGTCCTTGCCCTGCTCGACGCGGAAGAGCGGCGGTTGGGCGATGTAGAGGCGGCCTTCCTCGATCAGCTGCGGCAAGTAGCGGTAGAAGACGGTCAGCAGCAGCGTACGGATGTGCGCGCCGTCCACATCGGCATCCGTCATGATCGCCACCCGGTAATAGCGCAGCTTCTTGGAGTCGAAGCGGCCGCCGATGCCGGTGCCCAGGGCGGTGATGATATAGCGAATCTGCTCGTTGGCGAGCAGCTTATCCTCGCGCTGCTGGGCTTTCTCCACGTTGAGAATCTTCCCCCGCAACGGCAGGATGGCCTGGAAGCGGCGGTCACGCCCTTGCTTGGCACTTCCGCCGGCCGAGTCGCCCTCGACCAGATACAGCTCGCAGTTCTCCGGGTTCCGATCTGAGCAGTCCGCCAGCTTCCCGGGGAGGCTGCTGCTATCCAGGACGCCCTTGCGAATCGCGAGACGGGCCTTCTGGGCCGCTTCGCGGGCCCGCGAGGCGATGAGCGCCTTGTCCAGGATCTTCTTGGCGTCGGCCGGGTTCTCTTCCAGCCACTCCGTGAGACCCTCGCCGAAGACCGTCTGCACCAACGGGCTCATCTCCACGTTGGCCAGTTCGAGCTTGTCCTGGGAGGTGAACTGCGGATTCGCCAACTGGACGCTGATAATGCCGGTGAGGCCCTCGCGCACGTCGTCGCCGGAGAGGTTGCTATCGGTCTCTTTGATCAGGTTGTTCTTGCGGGCGTAGCTGTTGAGCGTCCGCGTCAGCGCCGTGCGGAATCCCGTCATGTGGCTGCCGCCGTGGCGGGTGTTGATGCCGTTGGCGAAGCTGTAGAGCGTCTCGCTGAAGGTATCGTTGTACTGGATGGCGACGTCCACGACGCCCTGGGGCGCCGTCTTGGAAATGACGATCGGCTTCGGATGCAGCACCGTCCAGCTCTTGTTGAGCTGGCGGACGAAGGAGACGACGCCGCCTTCGAAGTAGTAGTTGAGCTCGCGGTCGTGGCGTTCGTCGCGGAAGGCGATCCAGAGCCCCTTGGTCAGGAAGGCCATCTCCCGGAAGCGTTCCGCCAGCACATCGAAGTCGTAATCGAGGGTGCTGAAAATGGTCGGATCGGCCAGGAAGGTGGTCAGCGTGCCGGTGTCCGTCGCCGGGCCGAGTTCCCGCGCCGTGTACAGCGGCTTGCCCTGCTTGTACTCCTGGACGTAGGCCAGGCCGTCGCGCCGCGTCTCCACGCGCATCCAGGTGGAGAGGGCGTTCACTACCGACACGCCGACGCCGTGCAGGCCGCCCGAGAACTTGTAGCTGTCGCCGCCGAACTTGCCGCCGGCGTGCAACTGGGTCATCACGACTTCCAGCGTCGAGCGCTTCTCCTGGGGATGCCTCGCCCACGGGATGCCGCTGCCGAAGTCGCGGACATGGACCTTGCCATCTTTGTGGATGGTGACTTCGATCCGGTCGCCGCGCCCGGCCCGCGCCTCGTCGACGCTGTTGACGACGACTTCATCGACCAGGTGATGCAAGCCGCGGATGTCGGTATTGCCGATGTACATGCCGGGGCGGACCCGCACCGCTTCCAGCCCCTTCAGTACCTGAATGCTCTCGGCCGTATACCCCGCCGTTTTCGGGAGCATATTTTCGATCGGCTGCTCCGCCACCTGCTCCGTCACTGCCACGCTTGCATCTCCTACCGTAGGCTGCCGCACCAAATGTATGCGTTATTATAGCACATGCCCGGAGTAAGTGGCCGAAGGACCCGGTCTTCCTCATCGTTCCACCGCACTTAGTCGCGGCTTCTCGCCGGATAGTGCCATATTGGTAATGACGCGCAGCGTCTCGCCCCTCGGCACGGTCCGTCTCCCGCTCAAGCCGTGAACCGCTGGTCACGACTGCGTGCACCAGGCTCCGGCACGACCATCGGCACGTTGTGCGTCGGATGCCGAAGCACCCGGACACGCCCCGCAAAGACGGGGTCGAGCACCGCGGGCCGGAGCACCGCCTCGGCGTCGCCCTCGGCGACGATCTGCCCACCGGCCATTAGGACCAGGCGGGGGAAGTAGAGGGCGGCGAGGTTGAGGTCGTGCAGGGTAACAAGCACCGTGATCTCCCCGGCGGCGTGCAGGCGATGCAACAGATCGAGCATGTCCACCTGGTAGTGGATGTCCAGATGCGCGGTCGGCTCATCAAGGAGGAGCAGTTGCGGTTCCTGCGCCAGCGCCATCGCCAGCAGCCCGCGCTGCCGTTCCCCGCCGGAGAGCGTGCCGAACTGCCGATCGGCGAGGCGGTCGGTGTCCGTCAGGGTCAACGCCCGATCGATTGTCCGGCGATCGGTCGCGGTGAGGCCCGCCAGCATCGGCGCGTAGGCCGTACGTCCGAAGGCGACGACTTCGCGCACGGTATAGCCGGGCGGGATCGAGATCGCCTGGGGCACCACCGCCAATTGCCGGGCCCGCCGGCGCGGGGATAACGCCGTCACCGGCGTGCCCGCCAGACAGATTGTGCCCCGCTCCGGCGCCAGCGCGCCGGCGACCAGGCGGAACAGCGTCGATTTGCCGGACCCGTTGGGCCCCAACAGGGCGGTCATCTCGTCACGTTGCAAGCGCAGCGAGACCGGCCCAAACTGGAAACCGGCCCCGTAGCGATAGGCCACGCCGCTCACGTCGAGCGCTGGCAAATCGGGATCATCAGAGCGCATGCGGTCGCTTATTCCGCTGCAGGAGGTAGAGAAAGAAGGGGCCGCCCAGCAGGGCCGTGACGATGCCGACCGGCAGTTCGATCGGCGCCAGCGCCACCCGCGCCCCGAGGTCGGCCAGCACCAGGAAGCTCGCCCCGCCCAGCGCCGCGGCCGGCAACAACGTGCGGTGATTGGGGCCGATCAGCAGGCGCATGGCGTGCGGCGCCACGAGGCCGACGAAGCCGACCAGGCCGCTCAGCGTCACCGCGCAGCCGGTGAGCAACGTGCTGACGGCGATGATGGCGATCTTCTGGCGCTGGACGTGGACGCCGACGTAGGCGGCGCCCTCCTCGCCCAAGGCGAAGGCGTTGAGGGTGCGCGCGAACATCCAGGCGACGGCCAGGGTGAGCAACACGATCGGCCCGACCAGGGCCAATTGCGTCCAGCCGACGACGGAAATGCCGCCCGCAAGCCAGGCGAAGAGGTCCCGAATGCGGGTAGTGAGCTGGCCGCTGACCGTGTAGAGGAGCGTCGTGGCGGCACCCATGATAGCGCTGACGGCGAAGCCGGCCAGAAGCAATGTCGTCACCGGCACGGTGCCGCCGACCCAGGCCAGACGATAGACCAGCAGGACGGTCAGTAAGCCACCCGTGAAAGCGAGGAGCGAGGTGAGCCCGAACCCGGCAAGGTTGATGACGATCGGGCCGAAGAGCGCCGCCACGGTGGCGCCCAGCCCCGCCCCGGAGGAGACGCCGATGAGGTAGGGGTCGGCCAGCGGATTGCGCAGCAGCCCTTGCAGCAACGTGCCGGCCGTCGCCAGGGCCGCCCCCACCAGGACCCCCGCCGCCACGCGCGGTATCCGCACCTGCAGCAGGATCACCGCCTGGTCCGAAGGCCACGTCACGGCGCCGTGCCACAGTCCCAACTGGTGGGCCAGGATCGCCAACTGGCGGCCGGGGGGCAAGGGCGTCGGCCCGACGGCCACACCCACCGTGATGCTCACCAGCAGCACGGCCAGCAGCAGGGGGAATATGACGGCCGGTCGATTCACCGGTCGTGTGAGGCGTGTACCAGCGACAGCATCGGGGCACCCTTTCACGCGAAGGCGCGGCACTCGCGCGGGGGACGGCATTCTGACTCGCGGCGCGTCGGCGCGCCGCTCACAGCTGCGGGACAGCTCCGGACTCGCACCGGATTTCCCGTGGTGGCCCCGAGTCGCCCCGGGGTCCCCCCGCGTCACGTATTCAGTTCGCCCACAGTGTAGCCGCTATTTGCCCACTTCGGTTCGGACAAGGCATGGTCGCCTTCCCTCATCTAGCGGCTCGACTCCGTGATATACGGACGGAAGCGGGAAACGAGCGCCGCCGGCAGGCGCCCTTGCAGCGTCGTGCCGGACGCGGAAAAGTCCTCGCGTTCGATCTGGCCGCGGCGGTGGAAGAGTTGCACCAACTCCGGCTGCTGGAAGGGAATGTGGACGGTGATCTCCCGCCCCTGGCGGTTAAGGATCTCGGCGATCGCCTCTGCCAGCGCCTCCAGGCCGATGCCTTCCTGGGCGGAAATGGCGACACTGCCGGGATAGCGTTCCAGGAGGCTCAGCGGCAGATCGGCCAGCACATCGATCTTGTTGAGGACCGTCAGCCGCGGGATATCCTGGAGCTTGAGCTCTTCCAGCGTGGCCACGACGGTGCCGTACTGCTGAAAGTGGCCGGGGTCGCTGGCGTCGACCACGATCAACAGCAGCTCGGCCTCTTCCAGCTCCTCCAAGGTGGCCCGGAAAGCGGCGACCAGCTTGGGCGGCAGCTTCTGGATGAAGCCCACCGTGTCCGTCAGGAGGATCTCCTGCCCCGCCGGCAAGGTGACGCGGCGCGTCGTCGGTTCCAACGTCGCGAACAGCTTGTTCTCGGCCAGCACTCCGGCGCCGGTGAGCCGGTTCATCAGGGTGGACTTTCCGGCGTTGGTGTAGCCCACCAGGGAGACCACGGAAATACCCTGCCTGGAGCGATGGGCGCGATGCAACTGGCGGGTGCGCCGCACCTCCTCCAGTTCCCGGTGCAAGCGGGCGATCCGCTGCCGGATATGCCGGCGGTCGGTTTCCAATTGCGTCTCCCCGGGGCCGCGGGTGGCGATGCCGGAGGCGCCGCCGACCGCCCCGGCACTTCGGGAGAAGAAGGTGAACATCCCGGCCAGGCGCGGCAGCAGGTATTCCAGTTGGGCGAGCTCGACCTGCAACTGCGCTTCCCGCGTGTGGGCGCGCTGGGCGAAAATGTCGAGGATCAGGGCCGAACGGTCCAGTACCTTGCATTGCAGCTGCTGTTCCAGGTTGCGCTGTTGCGTCGGGCTGAGCTCGCTGTCGACCACCACGGTGTCATACGGCGTCTCCTCGCGCAAGGCGACCAGTTCTTCCAGCTTGCCCTTGCCGGCGAGGGTCGCCGGATGGAAGCGGGCAACGCGCTGGACCGTCCTGCCGACGACGATGCCCCCCGCCGTCGTCACCAGCCGCGCCAGTTCCTCCAGCGACTGGTCAGTGGGGAAAGGAGCGCGATCACCTTTCGCCTCCACGGCCAGAAGATAGCAACGCTCCGGTGGCGCACCGGACCGGCGGGGGAGTGATGAATCAGCGGGCGTCGGCCTGCTCCTCTCCGGGTGCGTCACCCACGCTGGGCGTGGCCGTGTCCGGTTGTCCGTCCGGCTGCTCGTCCTGCTCGCCCGGATGCACCACGTCGCGCGGCGGGATCTCGACTCCCCGGAGCCGGCCCAGGGCCTCCTGGAAGCGCCCCTCCTCCGCGGTCAAGGACAGCAAGATATAGCCTTCGCCCCGTGGCCCGAACGCGTTTCCGGGGGCGACCTGCACGCCGGTCTGCGTGACCAGCAGACCGGCAATCTCCTCCGACGTGTAGCCGGACGGCACGCCGGCCCACAAGGCGGGCACCGCCTTCGGCCGCCACACCTGCAGACCGAGCTGTTCGAGCACGCCGTTCGCCTGGTCGCGTCGAGTCTGATAGATGAGATTGCGCTGCCCGATCCAGTCGCCGCCGGCGAGCATCATCGTCTCGGCAAGGGCCCGTTGGACGGGCACGAAGGTGAGACGATGCAACTGCTGGCGATAGTGGCGAAGCAGGCGGAGAGCGTCGGCGTTGCCCGCCGCAAAGGCGGCCGGCCAGCCGGGCAGGCTGTAGGTCAGGGCGGGCGAATGCAGCTCGACGCAGACCTGACGCGCCCCGGGGATTTCCAGGAGGCTGATCGTGCGGTAGCCGTCGAAGGCATATTCGCTGAAGTCGGCGACCTGGACGACGAGCAGATCCCGCTCAGTGGCGAACTGGAGCACCTGATGGTAGAAGCTGGCCGGCGCAACAGCGCCGGTCGGTAGGTTGGGATAGTCGAGCCAAAGCATCCGCGCCTTCGCCGTGACCTCCACCGGCACCGCCTTCAGCTCCGGCAGAAAGTCCTGCTCCGGACGGAGCGGCAGGGTCACGGCGCGGGCGCCGACCGCGGCGAGTGCCGCCTGGTAGATCGGCCGCGCCGGATCAGGAATTAGCACGGTGTCGTCCGGATTGAGCAGCACCTCCGCCAGGCCGAGGATGCCTTCCTCCACACTCGGCAACGGCAGCACTTCACGGGTGGGGTCGAGGCTCGTCTTGAAGCGGGACTGATACCAACGGGCGACCGCGGCGCGATATTCGGGGACGCCGCCCGCGCCGCGCACGATCTGGGGCAGCTTGAGGGCGGCCGCCAACTGTTCCATGGCCTCCGCCGGCGGGGGCAGCTCCGGTTCGACCACCGCCAGGTTGATGACGTCGCCGCCCGCCGCTCGCCGTTCGGCAATGCGCTGCTCAAGGTCGCCACTCGCCGGCGCCAGCAGGGCAGCCAGGCGACGGGCGGGCGCCAACGGCGCGGGCCGTCCGGGCGCGCCGGGGTTTCCTGCCGGGGGGGCGTTCTGTTCTTCCACGCTTAGCGCATCGGCCATTCGCCCCGAAAGACATACGTCGCCGGGCCGGTCATGGCGACGCCGCCCGTGCCGTCCCACCGCAAGGAGAGGTCCCCGCCGGGGAGATGGATCAGCGCGGTGTCGTCGACCAGCCCCAGCCGGCGCGCCACCGCCATCACCGCGCAGGCGCCGCTGCCACAGGCGAGGGTCATGCCGGCCCCTCGTTCCCACACCCGCATGGTCA
>JAICXR010000453.1 GCA_025980355.1 Chloroflexota bacterium
GCCCGGAGCGGGCGCGTCGCAACGGCAGGGAACACGGGGAGCGCGGTCACCGGCACCCCTTTAGCGTTCCTCCCGGCTGGACGCGCCGAGCAGCCGGAAGACGAAGTAGAGCAACGTCGCCATCGACTGGGCCAGCGCCGCCACGTAGGTCAGGGCCGCCGCGGTCAATACCTTCTCGGCGCCCTTCATCTCCGCGCCGACGAGGAAGCCCCCCTGGCGCAGCATCTTCAGCGCCCGGTTGGAAGCGTCGAGCTCCACCGGCAGCGTCACCAGCGTGAAGAGGGTCGCCAGAGCGAACAGGCCGACGCCGATCCACGACAACGCCAGCAGATGGATCGGGAAGCCAATAATGAAGACCCAGACGCCGATGTTCGAGCCGAAATTCGCCGCCGGCACCAGCGCCGAGCGGACGCGCAAGGGCCCGTAGCCGACCTTGTCCTGCACGGCGTGGCCGCATTCGTGCGCCACGACGCCCAGCGCGGCCACCGAAGGCTGGCCGAAACTGCTGTCCGAGAGGCGCAGTACCTTTGCCCCGGGATCGTAATTGTCCGTCAGTTCGCCGGGAATACGCTCAATGCCGATCCCGCCAAGCCCATTCTGGCGCAGCAGCAGTTGGGCCACCTCCACGCCGGACATGCCACGCGGACTCGGCACCTGGGCATAGCGGGCATAGGTAGACTTGACTTTCCACTGGGCATACAGCACGAAGGCGAACGCCGGCAGCGCAAAGAGGAAGTAGACGGGGTCGAACCCATACATGAACATGCCAACCGCTCTCTCTCGCCTCGTATGGACGCCGGAAGGTAGCCGGCGTCGTGGCCATCAGCGCCGGTAAATGTCACAATCCGTGCCAACGCGCCGCCGCACGGTACTTCCAGTTTACCACCGTACCCAGCCTGCATCTTTCCTCAAGGTCTTCCAAGGTCTCGCCCGTACAGTGCAAGAAAGGAGGAACGGGGAAGCGCCGCAGCGGGTCGGCGCCCCCGGACGGAGGAGAAGGACATGGCGGAACGCATCTCGCGGCGATTGGTGTTGCTCAGCTCGGCGGCGATCGGCGCCGTCTATCTGGCCGGCTACCTGGATACGCGCTCCGCCGATGCCAGCCTCACGAACACCACCACCAGCGTGACGACGAGCGGCGCGACCTCCACGGCGGTGGCTCCCGATTCGGCGATCGCCCAGGCGCAGACGGCAACGCAAGCGGCAACATCGGTAGAGACGTCGCCGAGTACGTCGACGGCCACCACCGCGTCATCGGTCCAACGGGCCGCCGCTCCGCCGACCGCCGTCATTCCGCCAGCCGCCGTGCCGCCGACCGCCACCGTGGAGCCGGCACCGACCGCGACCGCCGTCCCGACCGGCCTGCGCGACGGCACATACACCGGCGTCGGTAACAGCCGCCGGGGCAGTATCCAGGCGGCGGTCACCGTCAAAGCCGGCCGGATCACCGATGTCGCCATCACCGGCGCCTCCACGCAGTATCCCGTCGCCTGGATTTCCGCGCTGCCGGGCGAGGTAGTCGCGGACCAAAGCGCGCAGGTGGACCTGGTGTCGGGCGCGACGTACAGCTCGCTCGCCTTCCAGGGCGCCGTGCAGCAGGCGCTGGCCCAGGCGCAAGCCTGAACGACGCCGGCACGACCATGCAGATTGGCACAAGCATGCAACAGCGGTTCGCGCGAATCCTCCGTACTCCCAAGAGTTCCCTCACCCTGGTCTTCCTGCCGCTGCTCCTGGTCAGCGGCGCCTCCACCGGCTGGCCGCTCGTCATCCCCCACGTCCTGACCGCCCTGGCGGGGGCGTGCTTGCTCGAACTCCTCATCGTCGGCATCGGCCGCCACCGCCTGATCTGGCCCAGCAGCGCCCTCCTGTCCGGCCTGATCGTGGCCTTCGTGCTGGGGCCTTTGGAGCCGCACTGGGTCACCTTCACCGTGGCGGCGCTGGCGACCGTCTCCAAGCACGTCATCACGACCAAACAGGGCCACATCTTCAACCCGGCGGCGCTGGCGCTCGTCGTCTCCGTGCCGCTCTTCGGCACGGGGCAGAGCTGGTGGGGGGCGCTCGCCAACGCGCCGGCCTTCTGGCTGATCCTCCTGCTCGCCGGCGGCGCCTTCATCCTTGAGCGCCTGAACAAGTTCCCGCTGGCGCTCAGCTTCCTCGGCCTCTATTTCGGCCTCTTCGCCTTCGCCGGTCTGGTCGGCCCGGCGCGCGTCGCCGAGATGTTCCGTATGCCCTTCGTCAATGCCGCCTGCTTTCTGGCCTGTTTTATGTTGACCGACCCGCCGACGTCGCCGGGCAAGCGCGACGACCAGGTCTGGTTCGGCGGCCTCGTGGCGATCGTCGCCGCCGTCGCCCAACTGGTCGGCGTCGGGCAGACCTACCTCCTCGTCGGCCTGCTGGCCGGCAACCTGGCGCTGGCGGTCCGCCGCATCGTCAGCCGGCGTAGCGCGCTCGCCGCGGCGAAGGCCCGAACCGCCGTGACAACCAACAAGCTACAGGCGATAGCGTCGCGCCAGCGGTGACTGGGCGAACGAGCGTAGGCGTTCCCCCCGCCGGCTTCTCCGAGTACCGGCGCACCGCTCTCGTCAGCCTCCATCACGGCCGCGCGTCAGCGGGGAGCCATCGCGCCATCGCCCGATTCATCGGCGGCGGATCAGGTCTTCACCGTCCCGGCGCAGTTCTCGACGATGGCGACGAAATCGTCCGGCTTGAGGCTGGCGCCGCCGACCAGCGCGCCGTCGATATCCGGCTGCACGAAGATCGCCCCGCTGTTCGCCGGCGTCACGCTGCCGCCATATTGGACGCGCGTCGCCGCCGCGGCGTTGCCGAACATGCGGGTCAGTTCGGCGCGAATTAGCGCCGCAACCTCTTGCGCCTGTTCGGCGCTGGCCGCGCGGCCGGTGCCGATGGCCCAGACCGGCTCATAGGCCACCACCAGATCGCCGAGCCGCTCGCTGGGCAGTTGCGCCAGGCTGCCGCGCACCTGCTCGGTCAACACGCGCTCGGTGCGTCCGGCGTCGCGGTCCTCC
>JAICXR010000551.1 GCA_025980355.1 Chloroflexota bacterium
GGTATTCGCCGTCGGAGTTGAGGAACGCCTGGCCGGAAAATCGGACACGAGCGCCGCCTCCCTGTTGGCCAATGTCTCGGCCGAACGGGGCCTGGCGACCGGCCTCGTCGCCTCCGGCCTGGCCGGGGCCGTGTTGAGCGCCCTCGGCGCGCTCATCGCCCACGGCGGACCATCGACGGTCTGGCTGGCTGCGCTGGTCGGCGGTGTCTTCGCGGCGACCGCTGGCGCCGTCATCGGTTCCTTTGTCGGTCTCTCGCGCGCCCCGATCGAGCGGTCCCGCTCGGCGGGCCCGGTACCGCGCGAACCATAAGGGCTGGAGATGACCGGCCCGGCGCAGTAGAATACCCCTATGCGAGCATTGGTGAACTTCGCCGGGGCGCCCGGCTCGGTCGAGCTGCGCGACGTGCCGCGGCCCCGGATCGCGCCGACCGAGGTGCTGCTGCGTTCGCGCGGCATCGGCATCTGCGGCAGCGACCTGCACCAGTGGCACGGCACCCAGGCCTGGAAGGTGAACTGGCCGGTAACCCTGGGCCACGAATTCTGCGGCGAAGTGGCGGAGGTCGGCGACGCCGTCCAGGGCTTCCGGGTGGGCGACCGCGTCGCCTGCGAAACGGCGGCCAGGATCTGCGGCCACTGCGCGATGTGCCGGACCGGACACTACAACCTCTGCCCGGAACGCCTCGGCTTCGGCTACGGCGTGGACGGGGCGGCGGCCGAGTACGTCAAGGCCGAACCGCGTTTGCTGCACCGGATCCCGGACAATGTCACCTGGGAGCAGGCGGCGCTGACCGAGCCCTGCGCCGTCGCCTTTAACGCCGTCGTGGAGAAGTCCCATCCCCGCCCCGGCGACCTGGCGGTGGTGCTGGGTCCCGGTCCGATCGGCCTCCTGGCGACGCAGATGCTCCGCAACACCGGCCCCGGCCGCCTCATATTGGTCGGGTTGCGGCGCGACGCACACCGGCTGGACCTGGCGCGGCGTTTCGGCGCCGACGAGGTCGTGGTGGCCGACGAGACGGATGCCGTGGCGCGCGTGCTTGCCCTCGGCAACGGCTTCGGCGCCGACCTGGTGATCGACGCGGTCGGCGTGTCGGCCACGCTTCAGCAGGCGCTGCAGATGGTCCGTCCGGAGGGCCAGATCACGAAAATCGGCTGGGGACCCGGACCGGTCGGCTTCTCGTTGGACCCCCTGATCCAGAAGGCGGCGACCCTGCAAGGCTCCTTCAGCCACAACTGGAGCACCTGGGAGCGCGTGCTGACGCTGATGTCGGCCGGCCGCCTCGATCTCGAGCCCTTCCTGAACGTCTATCCGCTGGAATCTTGGCGCGAGGCGTTCGAACGGATGGATCGCCTGGACGTGGCGAAGGTCGTGCTGCGACCTTGATTTCATAGGACCTGCCAATGCATTCGCGAGGAGGGGGAGCACCGTGACAGTCGCCGTGCCAACATTACAGGGCATCATCCCCCCGCTGGCGACGCCTTTCACCGATGAGTCCTTGGATGAGATCGGTCTGCGCCGGGAGGTCGAGGCGGTGCTCGCCGCCGGCGTCCATGGGATCACCATCACCGGAAGCACCGGCGAGGGCCACACGCTCGACCGTGAGGAGCTGGTGCGGGCGAGCAGCGCCGCCGTGGCGGCGGCGGCCGGGCGCGTCCCGGTGGTGGCCGGCATCATTCGGGACAGTACACGCGAAGTCGTGCGCTGCGGGAAGGCACTCCGGGAGACCGGCGTCGCGGCGCTCCAGATCACGCCGGTACACTACCTCTTCCAGCCGGACGAGCGGGGCAGCATCGACTTCTACCGGCGCATCGGCGACGAGGTGGGCCTGCCCATCGTCATCTACAACGTCGTCCCCTGGAACACGCTCGGTCCGGAACTCCTGGTGCGGCTGAGCGAGCTTACCCACGTGGTGGCGGTCAAACAGAGCGGCGGCGACATCCACAAGCTGGCTCGGCTGTTGATCATGGCCGGCGATCGCTTGACAGTGCTGTCGGCCGTCGACGACCTGCTCTACCCGTCCTTCCTGCTCGGGGCGCAAGGGGCCGTGGCGGCCATCCTGACGGTGCTGCCCGACCTCTGCGTCGCGCTCTGGGACGCCGTCCGCCAGGGCCGGCAGCCGGAGGCGCGACGCCTCCACGAGCGGA
>JAICXR010000463.1 GCA_025980355.1 Chloroflexota bacterium
AACGGGCGAACGGCTCGCAGCCGGTGAAGTCTACCGACTGGGCGACCTCGTTCTCGTGGTGGGTGAAGATCAGGTCGGGCCCGCCGGCGTGGATGTCGATCTGGTCGCCCAGCTCCTGCCGCACCATCGCCGAGCACTCGATGTGCCAACCGGGGCGGCCGTGCCCCCAGGGGCTCGGCCACCACGGTTCGTCTTCTTTGGCCGCCTTCCAGAGCGCGAAGTCGCGCGGGTCCTCCTTCTGCTCTTCCACGGCGATGCGCGCCCCGGCCTGCACGTCCTCTTCGGTGCGGTGGGAGAGTTTGCCGTATTCCGGGAACGCCGCCACGCGATAGTAGACATCGCCGTTGCCCGGGGCGTAGGCATAGCCGCGCGCCACCAGGCCTTCGATCATGGCGATGATCCCGGCGATCGTCTCCGTCGCCTTCGGGTACACGTCCGCCCGCATGACGTTCAGAGCGTCCATACTCTGGAAGTAGCCGTCGGTATATTTCTGGGCGACCGTCGCCGGGTCTAACCCTTCGCGAACGGCGCGGGCGATGATCTTGTCGTCGACGTCCGTGAAGTTTTGGACGTAGCGCACGCTATAGCCGCGCTCCCGCAGGTAGCGCCGGAGCACGTCCATGCTGACAAACAGCCGGCCGTGACCGACGTGGGGATAGAACTTCGGCGTCATGCCGCAGCAGTAGAAGCGCACCGGATCGTTGACGGGAAGGAACGGTTCCTTCTGGTGGGAGAGGGTGTTGTAGATCCGAAGCGCCACCGGGAATTACTCCTCCGTACTGCTGATCGAGGCGGTGGCGGTGGCCGAGATGCCTTCCTCGCGCCCTTCCGGCCCCAGTCCCTCGTTCGTCGTCGCTTTGATACTGATGCAGTCTACGTCAACATCGAGGTCCGCCGCGACGGCCCGGCGCATCTCCGGGATGTACGGGGTCAGCCGGGGCCGTTGCGCCACGACCATGGCGTCGACGTTTTCGGCCTGGTATCCGGCGTCCCGCAACAGCGCCGTGACCTGGCGCAGCAGGACGCGGCTGTCGGCGCCGAGGTAGGCCGGATCGCCGGGCGGGAAGTGCCGGCCGATATCGCCCAGCGCCGCCGCCCCCAGCAGCGCGTCCATGATGGCGTGCAACAGGACATCGGCGTCGGAATGCCCGTCCAGGCCCAGCTCGTGCGCGATCTCCACGCCGCCGAGCACCAGGCGCCGCCCCGGGACGAGCCGGTGGATGTCGTAGCCCAGGCCAACGCGGGGGACGGGACGGACGACGGGGCCCGGAGCGCTACGGGTTTCCCTCTCCTCATCGCCGCGTCCACGGTCTCGCTCCGCTCGCCAGCGCCCTTCATCCGTCACCAGGGCGCGCGCGAGCAGGAGGTCGTCGCGCGTGGTGAGCTTGAAGTTCCGGACGTCGCCGGGAACCACGACCACCGGGGCGTGCAGTTGCTCCATGAGCATGGCCTCATCGGTCACGCTCCAGCCATTCGCCGCGGCGAGGTCGAGCCCTTCCAGGAGGGTGGCCCGCAGGCAGACCTGCGGGGTCTGGGCCGCCCACAGGTTGTCGCGGGAGAGGGTGGCGACCACCTCCCGGCCGTCGACCCGCTTGAGGGTGTCGCGCACCGGCACGGCCGCCAGGGCGCAACCGCCACAGTCGCGCGCCGCGGCGATGCAGCGCCGGAACAGATCGACGCCGGCGAACGGGCGCGCGGCGTCGTGGACGGCCACCCACGCGACGTCGTCCAGCGCCGCCACGCCGGCGGCGACCGAATCCTGGCGGCGCTCCCCGCCGGCGCAGACGACGACCGGGGTGCGCCAGGCGCCCGCCCGGACGAACTCCTCGGCCCAGGCGCGCCGCTCCGGGTGGACGACCAGGGCGATGGCGGCAATCTCCGGGCAGCGCTCCCCGGCCTCGAACGACCAGGTCAGGACCGGGCGGCCACCCAGGTCGGCCGTCACCTTGTCCAGCCCGTCCATGCGGCTACTCACGCCGGCCGCGACAATCACCAGGCCGACACGATCCTCCGTAGACACCGTGGCGGCCGGTTCCGGCAGTGGCGCCGCTGCCGGCGGGTGGCGGCGCGACGTTATGGACATCGATCAGGTCCGGTCAATGGAGACTCTCCGCTTCGACACTCGTTGGCTGGGCGAAAAAGAGCTTTCCCTGCGGCGTCTGCACGGAGCGCTGGATGACCACATCCACCTCCCGTCCCAGGAAGGAACGCCCGCCTTCCACGACCACCAGGGTGCCGTCCGGCAGATAGGCGCGCCCCTGGCGGGGCTCCGAACCTTCCTGCACCACGCGCACGCGCGTCTGCTCACCGGGCGCCAACTGCTGGCGCAAGGCGAAGGCCAGGTTGTGGATGCTTAGCACCGGGACCCGCTGGAGCTCCGCCACCCGCGCCAGATTGGCGTCGTTGGTGAGGAGCAGCGCCTCGGTCTCCTTCGCCATCGCCACCAGCTTCCCATCCACCGTGGGCACGGCCGGGTCGCTCCAGGACACCACTTCCAGTTCTTCGCCGGCTTCCTGTTGCAGCTCCAGCAGGATGTCCAGCCCCCTTCTTCCGCGCGCCCGCACCGTCGCATTGGCGGAATCGGCCAGCCCTTGCAGCTCCGCGACCACAAAGTCCGGGATGACCAGTGGTCCGCGCAGGAAGCCGGCCCGGCGGATGGCCGGCAGCCGCCCGTCGATGATCGCGCTGGAGTCGACGATGATACGCCGGAGCGCGGTCAGCGCCCCTTCGCGCCCGAGGCCGAGCCGGCGGGCCAGGGCGGCGCCCCTGCTCAGGCCGACGACGCCGCCGAAATAGGCGAGCAGCAACGCCGCGGCCAGCGGCAACAGGCGTCCGGCCGGCGGCGGCAACTGCGAAAGAGGGACGGCCAGCAGCGCACCCAGGACGAGGCCCACGAAGGCGCC
>JAICXR010000030.1 GCA_025980355.1 Chloroflexota bacterium
GGGGACGCGCGGCCGGGCCGCCGGCCGCGCCGGCGGAGGCCGCCGCGACGCCCGATGGCGGGAAGACCGAAATCATCGTGCTGGGCCAGGCGGGGACGGCCGAGCGCGCGGAGGCGGTGCAAGCGGCCAGCAGTCGCATCGGCATGGTGCTGGACCAGGATACCCTGACCATCACCACCGGCGAGTCCGCTCGAGTCGGCCTGACGTTGGCCAACCTGGGCACGACGGTCGACCACTTCACGATCGAGGTGACCGGGGTTCCGGCGACCTGGGTGCAGGGTCCGGCCGAAGCGGTGCGCCTCAATCCGCGTGACCGCGCGCCGGTGACGCTCACGGTCAACGCGCCGCGCGCCTGCTCCACCCGCGCTGCCACCTATCCGGTCGTGATCCGGGCGCGCTCGCGCGAGAACCCGGCGGAAGCGGGCAGCGTGGCGGCGCAATGGACGGTGCGGCCGTTCGCGGCCGGCGACCTGACCCTGCCCCGCTACTGGCAGCGCGGCTGGACGCGGGCGACCTACGAACTGGCGCTGCAGAACGACGGCAACACGCCGGCGGCGTACGCCTTGTCGGCCAAGGATGACCAGCAGAAACTACGCTATCTCTTCCAGCCGGAGAAGCTGCTGATCGAGCCTTGCAGCCAGGCCCGTGTGCGGCTGGTGGTACGGGCACCGCGCAGGTTGATCGGCACCGTGCAGCCACGTCGTTTCGGCGTGGAAGCGACGCCCGCGGCCGGCGGGGCGCCGCTGGCGGCGAGCGGCGAGTTCGTGCAGAATGCGATCAGCCCGAAGTGGGTGAGCGTTGTGCCCGTGGCGCTGGCCATCGTCTTCGCCCTGCTGAAGCTGACGCTCGCTCCGGTGATCAGCACGGTGAACGTCTCGACGACCAGCCCGATCGTCGGCCAGGACAGCGTGGTCGTGCGCTGGGATGTGAGCAACGTCAAGAAGGTGGACATCGAACCGTGGGCCACGGCAGTGGACGCGGGACCCGGCGGGCGGGGCGAGTTCGCCTACGCCGCATCGGCCCTCACCCCGGACGCCAACGTCGCGGTCAGCCTGAAGGCGTCGAACATCTGGGGCAGCAAAGAAGCCACGGCGCAGCCCGGGGCGGTGAAACCGCTGGCGCCGACGCCGACGCCGACGCTCACGCCAACCCCGACGCCAACCCCGACGCCGACGCTCACCCCGACCCCCACGCCGACGCCGACGCTCACGCCGGCGCCGACCGCGACACCGAAACCGCACGAGCCGGTCATCGAGCTACTGCAAGCCGAGCCGGCGACCGTCCAGCCCGGCCAGAAGGTAACGCTCCGCTGGAAGGTGAGCAACGTCGACCCCGGCGTGCAGGTGGAGCTCAAGCCCCGGCCCGGATCGGTGACGCCGACCTGCGGCGGCGACATCTGCGTGACGACGGACACGCCGACGGAAGCGGGGGCTATTTCCTACACCCTGACGGTGACCAACCCGGGTTCCCCGCCCAAGGACAAGGTCGTGACGGTGGCGGTGGTGCCGCCGACGCCGACGATCACCCCCACGCCGACACCGACGGCGACGGCAACGCCAACTATCACCCCGACGCCGACGATTGTGCCGACGTCCACCCCCGCACCCACGCGCGCCCCCGCGGCGACCGCGAAAGGGCCCTAGAGAGAGCGCTCGCTGATGGATGTCCCCTACCGCGCCCAACTGACCATCCGCCTGGCGGGCACGGTCACCCAGACGGTGGCACTGACCGCGCCGGTACTCACGATCGGGCGCTTGCCCGACAACGACCTGGTGCTGGCGATGCCGATGGTGTCGGGGCGCCACGCCGAGCTTCGCCTGGACGCCGAGGGGGCGGTGCTGACGGACCTGGGGAGCCGGAACGGCACCTTCGTCGGCGAGCTGCGCCTGCCGCCGAATCAGCCGCTGCCGCTGGCCCCCGGCTCGGTGTTTCGCATTTACCCGTTTGAGCTTGCCTACGAGGAGTTGGACCGCGTTGGCGAGGAGCGGTCGACGTTGTCGGTGGACCTCGAACAGGTCGGAGCGACGGCAGCGGAGCCCGTAAGCGCCGGCTCGCCGCCGACCATCCAAGCTGAGATCGCGCCGGGCCTCGAGACCCCGGCCCCGTCGACGGCAAAGCCGGAGCCGCCGCTCCAACAGACCGGAGAGACGCCGCCGCCCCTTCCGCCCGCCGAGATGGAGCCGCCGCTTCCTCCCGTCGTCGTCCCACCCAACGGGGCGATCACGCACGACAGGCAGGCGCTGCTGGCTCCCCCGCCGCCCGCCAGGGTCGCCTTCCCGCCGACCGGCGCGCCGGGCCCGTACAGCTCCTACCTGGATCACCTCCCGGTCATCTTCCAGAATGAAGACTTCTTGGGGCGGCTGTTGCTGGTGGTGGAGTCGCTCTGGGAACCACTGGAGCAACGTCAGGACCACATCGCCATGTATTTTGATCCGCGCACCTGCCCCGTGTCGTTCTTACCCTGGCTGGCGCGCTGGCTCGACATCCCTATCAACCGTCACTGGCCGGAAGCCAGGGTACGGGGGCTGGTGGCGGAGGCGACCCACCTGTACAGCTGGCGGGGGACCCGCTACGGGCTGACCCGCATGATCGAGGTCTGCACCGGCATCAGCCCGGTCATCACGGAGTCGCCGGAGGAGCCCTTCACCTTCCAGATCCGCATGCACATCCCGACCGGTAGCGACGTGGACCGCGACCTCGTCGAGCAGCTCATCCTGGCGCACAAGCCGGCGCACGTCGGCTACTACCTGGATGTGGGGTCTTGAGCGTGCCGGTGATGCAGATGATGATATCGACGGCGGGCAGCGCCGGACCGTCGCGGACGAGTTCAGCGCGACCGCGACGTGGGTGTGAAGGCGGGATGGATAGCGCCCGGCGGCGTCGGCGCGGGCGGGGCGGCGCGCCAGGCTTCCGCCGCGGGCGTGAGCGCTGGCGGGATGGTGGCCAGGGGGCGCGGCGTGGCGGTCGGACCGGGCGAGAGCGCCACGACCGGCACGTTTGGCGTGCCGGCGCCGGCCGTCGAGGTTGGGGTGGCGCCGGGACCGGCGGACGGCCTGGCCGAGGAGGCGGCGGCGAGGCCCTGACGTGGCGTGCCGGTGGAGCTGGGTCGCGGCGTGCCGGTGGCTGTGGCGGCCGTCGACGCCTGCGTGCCCCCAGCCTGGCCGGGGAGGACGATCAGGCGCGAGTCGCAAGGGCTGCCGGGCCCGACGTACTCGACGATCCAGGAGGCGACGTAGCCGCGGGAGATGAAATACTGGAGGGTCTTGTTGGTGCTGGCGTCCCAGGGGTCGATCACCGCATAGTTGGAGCCGTCGCCACCGCCGCCGCCCGCGGTGACGACCACCCAGTGCATGCCGGCTGGCCCGCCCTTGAAGCCGACAATGGCGGGATTGCCGGTCTGCAGCTCGCTGTCCAGCTCCGGCCACGAGAAGTCGTGTTCGGCCACAAAGGTGATGATGCCCTGGGTGCACTGGGGCACCTGCCACCAGAGCAGGTAATCGGCGCTGGAGTGCAGGCACTGGCCGAGCTGGTCCGGCGTCAGACGGAAGCCGTAGTAGTCGAGCACCATGGTAGTGGAGGTGAGGGCGCAGCCGTAGTTGCCGATGAGATCGCCACGCGATTGCATGATCTGCATTCGCCAGCGGGGATCGTTCTGGCTGAGGATAGGCACGGCGCAGGAGGTGCCGGCGACCCGGATGGGGCTGCGGTCCGGCGGCAATGGCGTGGCGGGCTGGTTCGCCTGGTCGGCAACACGGCACTGTCCGGTCGCGACGTCGATCTCGACCTGGTGGGGGCCCGGATCGGCGGCGCCACCGCTGCCGCAGGCCGCGCCGACCGAGGCGGCGGCCGGCGCAGTGGCAGCGGTCGACGTGGCCGGGCGGGCGACGGATGGGCCGGAGTTGACGCCGCTGGCGCTGAACGTCGAGGAGGCACTGAAGGTCGACGAGGCGATGAATGTCGAGGAGGCGGCGGAGAAGCTGAGGGAAGTCCGTCCGGCGACAGTTTGGGAGGCTGCTGCCGTGCCGGGCGAGGCTGCGGCGGCGGGCGTCCCTTCGCCGGCGGCCAGCGCCGCGGTGGTGACGTTTTCCAGGACGAGCGTCCGGTTGTCGGCGGCCCAGCACAACGACGCATGCTGATCGCCGTAGAAGTTGTCGATCGGGACGTTGGGAAGGGCGGCGAGCCGCCAGGGCCGGCCGCCGACCTCAGCGATCCAGAGCTCCACCTGGGTGGTGTCCTGGTGGGTCGCGCCGTCGTCGACCCGGACGTAGGCAAGGCGCTTCTTGTCCGGCGACCAGACCGGCTGGACGATCCAGAGTCCGGTCGCGACCGACGCCAACTCATGGGGCTGGCCGGGGTTGGCGACATCGATGTACCAGAGGTGGGCATTGTCGAGCATCAGGTCGCTTGCCGTGGCGTAGGCGAGGCGGGAGGCGTCGGCGGTGAGGGCGACGAGCGTATCAAGGTTCGTGGGGAGCATCGCCGCGGGCTCGCTGCGCAGCTCCTTCTTCTGGGATTGGTCGCTATTGCCGATGAAGATGTGGCTCGTCTGGTCGTCACCGCTGATCCAGGCATGCTGGCCGGAAGGGTTGGCGCAGACCTGGCCGAGCTTGCCCAGGCCCGCCCAGGGCAGGCCGGGGATGGCAACCGCCTGCCAGAAGAGGTGGCCGACCAGCAGTATGACGGCAAGGAGGGCGCCACCGCCGACGAGGGCACGGCGCGACCGCCAGGCGGGACGATTCCCGGCCACGGCAGAACCTCACTCCCTCGCTCCCGCGGTGACGCGGGATGGCGCCCGCTCGCGCCGCATCGGGCGAGGGCGGACCGGGCAGCGACGGCGAAGGGGTCTGCCCTGGGAGGAATCTACCGCCCGGCCGGTTGGCTGTCAATCACGCGGCGCGGCACTGGACGCTCGCCGATCCGCCCGCTGAATCGTGGAAGGGGACTGCCGTGAATCTGGTTGCCGGGTCGTATCTGGGCGGCTATGAGATCCTGGAGCAAGTCGGCCACGCGCGCATGGCGACGGAGTATCGGGCCCAGCGACCGGGCCAGCCCGGCTTGGTGGCCGTCAAAGTCGTGCCGGCCTACTTCGCCGAAGATCACCTGTTCAACGACCGTTACCGCGATGCGCTCACCCTGACCAAACTGCGTCACCCGAACCTGTTGACCGTGCTCGATTACGGCGAGGGGCACGGCGTGGCCTACCTGGTCACGCAGTATCTGGGCGGGCTCCCGCTCGCCGAGCGCCTGGCCCGACCATGGTCGCTGGACGACGCGATCGCCGTGCTCGCTCCCGTCGCCGCGGCTCTCGACTACGTCCACGCGCAGCAGATGGTCCATCGCGACGTCAAGCCCACCAACATCCTGATCGCCCCCGACGGGCGGCCGGTGCTCGGCGACCTGGGCCTGGCCGACATCGTGGACCGGGCGCGGCGGGTGGCGGACACCGGCGAGCTGATCGGCACCCCCGCCTACATGGCGCCGGAGCAGGCAAACAAGGAGCCGGCCACCCCGCGCACGGACCAGTACGCGCTGGCGGTGGTCGCCTACGAGATGCTGACCGGGCGGGTGCCCTTCCGCGGCGCGACGCCGCGCGACGTCGTGCTGGCCCATCGCGACCAGGCGCCGCCGCGCCCGCGCTCGCTGAACCCCGAACTGCCGGCGGCGACGGAAGAGGCGTTGCTGAAAGGGCTGGCGAAGCGGCCGCAAGATCGCTACCCGACGGTCACGGCGCTTGTGGACGCGCTCAGAGGGGCCGGCCAGCGGATGCCGCTGCGCGAGGGCAGGGCGACAATCGTCGACGACCCTGCCGTGATGCCGGTCGCCCTCCCGGTGGCGCCCCCCGAAAAGCCGGCAGCGAAGCGCGGGGCGCTGGTGGCGGCCGCCGCGGCGGGCGTGCTGCTGGTCGCGGCGCTGGCAGGCGGGTACGGGTTGAGCCATCGGCCTCCGGCGCTGGCCGCCGCCGCGCCCGCCGCGACCGCTGTCGCCCAGACTACGACGGCGACCGTGGCGGTGACGGCGCGGGCGACAACGGCCACCACCCAGATCGCTGCCGCTCCCGCGTCGCTGCAGTGCCGAATTGCGCCCATCTTCGCGACGCTCATCGCGGCGCTGGGCGACCAGGCGCCGGTAGGCGCCTGCACCGAAGAGGTCGGCCTCAACCCCTCGAACGGCGACACGGTCCAGCACACGACGCGCGGCTTGCTGGCCATGAGCAAAGTGAACAACGTACTGTCCTTCACCGACGGCTACCAGTCATGGGTGCTCGGCACCGACGGGAAAATCCACCACCGGCTGAACACCCAACGCTTCCCGTGGGAGGCCAACCCGGAAGGGCTGCCGCCCGCCCAATAATCACCGCGGCGTCGGCGCCGCCTATGCCGCGTTTACCGTCTCCTGCCCGGGCACGGTGACGGTGATGACCCCGCCCCAGGCGCACGCGCACTGGGAGGTGTTCGTGAGCGCCGGCGCGCCGTCGACGGCCACGGTCGGCGCCCCCGGCGCCCAGGGCGCGGGGATCACGGGGATGCACGGCTGGGGCGTCAGCACGCCCAAGGCGGCCGCGGTGGCGGCCGCCCCCGGGGGGTTGTTGGGGGTGATGCACATGCCGAACGGTGGGATGTTCGCCATCGGGATGTTGTCCTGGATGGTGGCCGCCATCTGCCCGCCCGTCCGAACCGGCCTCCCTTTCGGGATCGGCGTGAGCGAGCTCGGCGCCACGCCGAAGCTGCACATGATCGTCGCGCCCATGCAAACTATCTGCGCCATCGGAAGGTACCTCCTCTTGAACCGATCGCCCCGCCAGCGCCATGTGGCCGCGATGGCGGCCCACGCCAGCGCACCGGCGTTACCTCACCTCGACGATGAGAGCCCGACGCATGGTCAGGCCCTGCCTTCAGCTATAGCGCGGCTTGACCTGCAGGTGGATGTAGGCGATGACCAGCGTGACCAGCAGGCTGAACAGCGCGAGATGGAGCACGTCACTTATAGCGCCGATGACGAGTCCGATGGCCAGGAGCCACCAGCCGGTGAGCCGGCGTTGGCGCATCATCCAGCCGCCCGCGACGTCGAGGCCGCTGAGCACGAGGCCGATAACGACGACGAAGAAGAAGTCTACAATGCCATGGATGCCGGCGGCGCCACCGAAAATGGCCAGTACGGGAGCCATGACGACGCCCAGGAGGCCGAAGAACAGCAGTAGCACGACGCTCAGCACGCCGAAGACGAGGGCGACCCAGGGCATCCACCGCACGTACCCGGCCAGCAGCGCCTCCGGCGCCGCCGGCAGCTTGACGCGCAGTTGCTCCGCATAGGCGTCCCACTGGCTGGGTTGTCCCTGAAGATCCAATGGCTTCATCTACTTTCCTTTCCTTCCGTGGTCCGATTCCGGGCCGGCCTTGCAGCCGTCGGCACGTGCCGCCCGGCCCTTGGTACCACCCAATCCTGTCGCTCGCTCCATTCCTTCCGCTGCGGGGGGCCGGCGTCCTGGTCCCAGGGCGACGATGCGCGGCATCTTCCTAGTCACTGCCTGACTTGACTCGTGCCTTACCTCGCTGCGCTACCTGATATAGGCCGGCGCCGACCACGACGAGTGCGCCGAGTCCCCCCAGTGCCACCGCATCATCGGTGTAGACACCCAGCGTCGTCTGCCAGTAGTGCGTGCGGGCCTGCCCCGCGATGCGGGCGCCGTGCGGATCGTCCGGGACGTAGACGACATCGACCCGGTCGCCCTGCGCCACCCCTGCGGCGCCGCCAGCGTCGATCGCGTCCACCGCCAGGACAGTATCGGGAAACCCCGGCGGCATGAACTGAACCTGCACAATGTCGTACGGTTGCCGCACCTGGTGATGATTGAGGCCTAGCGGGTCGTGCAAGTCATTGGGCACCAAGTTGATCGCGGTGACCCGCGTCACGTCGACCACGGTCGCCGCCGCCTGCTGCGTGGCCCCGCTCAAATCGCTGCGCTCGCGCCAGACTTGCCGAGCATGCAGCAGGGGATAGCCGAGCGCCGCCAGCGCCAACAGCGCGATGGGTGCGTAACGCAGCGGTGTCCGGCGTAGCCACCAGGCGAACAGCGCGACGCCCAGCACGACCAGCCCCGGACCCAAGGCGGTCTCCGCCAGGAGCGATCGCGTCGAGCGGTCGGCCGGACGCGCCAGACCGAACTGGTCCCCGAGGCGCAGGATCCGCAGCGCGAAGGGATCGCCCAGCTTCACCCGGTCGTAGCCGGCCGGGTCCGGTGCCACCGTGGTCGACACCTGGCCGCTTCCCGCGCTCAGGAGGTCGGCCAGCGCGTCGCCCGGCGACCGGACCGGGGGCAGCGGGGCGCCGTTCACGGCGTAACGCACCGTCAACCCCAGGTCGTCGCTCCAGCTTCCCTGTGCATCGAGGCGGATGCGCTCGGATTTCTCGATGACCTGGCCGGTCCGCACGTCCGGCGAGCGGTCCAAGGCGAGCGAGGCGGCGAGCAGGGTGACGGGGATTGCCAGCAGGATCAGCCGGAGGACCGGCGTGCCGAGGTTGATGCCCGTGAGGCGCTGCAGTAGCGACGTCACAGCGCTTATGGCTATCAGGAGCAACGGCACTGCAACAATGCCGACGATCGCCACCACCAGGAAGGCCACATGGGCGTCGGCCGTACCGACAAAGCTCACCTGCAGTTCCAGGTTCCTGAGACGTGGACCTTGGCGGCTTTCGTCGGAGGCTCGCTTTGGACGTCGGACTCTATCGTCCCCGACGTCTCACCCGGGGCGACCACGACGCTTCCATCACCGATAAAGACGTCCTGCGTGTCCAGGTTCGCCAGGGAGACCAGGGCGGCACCCTTATACGTATCCGGACCATGGTAATCGGTGATGGTGAAGGCCAACCCCTGACGCTGGTTATTGATCGTTCCCTGGATCAGACCGGCGCCGAAGGTGTGGTGGATGGTCGTCCCGCCGAAGTCCTGGTCCTTCTTACCGCATAGCTCCGGTTTCGCCGTCGAAGTGAACGAGCCGCTGAGATCCCCGCTGAAGGTCAACGCCTGCGTCACATTGCCGCCGGTACTCGTAGCTGGGATCGAAGTTCCGGCGGAAGTGCGTGCTGGCGTTGTGGCCGCGGTCGAACGGGCAGAAGTGCTGGTCAACGCCTGCGCCACGCTGCCGGTACCCGGGCTAGCGATCAGTGCTGTCGTGGCCACCGTTGAGGGACCGGCGATCGTGCCGGAACTACTAGCTGAGTTGACGGCGACGGAGGGCGTGGTCGCGGCATCGCATCCCGAGAGCACAGTCAGGACCACGGCGATCAACAGATGTTGGTACAGGCGCCAACGGGAGCGGAACATTTTTGCACCATCTTTTTCGCAGGCCACAAATCAACACGCACGCCAACCGGCCCGCCTCGGCGCACCGCCTTGGGCTGCCCCGGTTCCGGCCTTACCGGGTCGAACCGGCGTTCCTCCGAGGTCACAGTTACAGGTAACCAGCGGTGATACACCGCTGGGTCACAGGGGTCACTGCGCTATTCGGTGGCGGGGCCGTACTTGGCCTTGAATTCGACCGCCTGCCCTTTCGCCGCCTCGATCATCTTGGGGCAGTCGGCTTGGGTGGTCCAGACTCAGTAGGAACGTCGGCGCCCCTCACTCCTGACCGCGGTGGCTACCGACCCGCCAGTGGCGCGAGCGCGCTAGGAATCGATCACGCCAGGTGGCACGCGGACTCACCATCCCGGTCCGTTTCCCCAGGTGATCGCAGAGCTCCAGCAAGGTGCTGAAATAGACACGGCTTCCGCTTCGCACCTCTTCCAGGCACCCACGCCAGATTTGTCCGGCGCCGCCCTCTTCGCCGTGTTGCTCCTCCCAGATCCGGACAACGAAGGAATGACTTCGCTCGTCCACCGGCGTCCCGTCTTCCTCGGGCAGTCCCATGAGCCGACGAGCGCGTGCTCGCCGGAAATTGCCGGCGGCCGGACAGCGCAACTGCACCGTCGCCAGTTGAGCATGTCCATGACACGGTGGCGTCACAAGGATCACCGCGAATCGGGGTTCACCGTGACGGTGCTAGCCGGGCCGATTGATCGCCCCGCCGCTCTATACCACTGGGGCGAATCAATACCGACGGAGTGGCGGCATCCAGCCGGCGACGTAGCGCCTCGACCAGCGCCGTCGCCTCGCCAAGCTGGACATAAAGTCGTTCCAGCATGGCGGTGGCCTCGTCGAGCCGGCGGCGGCCGGCAGCCTGTGCCGACACGAGGTCGGTCGTCGCCTCGGCGGCCGATTGGACGAGGGCGAGCGGCCGGTTCGGGAGCGCGGCGGGACGCGACAGGTTCGTGATGCGGGCCAGCAGGGTGCGGGTCTCCGGCGTCACGTCGGCGCCGAGTTCCCGACGGACCATTTCGGCGCAGGCGTGGTACTGGCGGAGGGCCGCGGCCGGCTGATTCTGTTCCAGGTAGAGCCGGATCAGATCACGATGCACCTTCTCGCGGAGCGGATCGCAGGTGAGGATACGCTGGGCGCAGGCAATCGCCGCCTCGTGCTCGCGCCGCCTCGTGTGATGGGCCAGGAGCTGGCCCAGCGCCTTGAGGTACAGGCATTGCAGGCGTTCCCGCTCCACCAAGCACCAATCCTCGTAGCAATCCGTCAGGAGGTCGCCGCCGTAGAGATCGACCGCCTGCTGGTACAACGCCATTTGCTGGTCCTGTCCCTCCGAGCCGAGCTGCTCGGCCAGGGTACAACGGGATTCAAACTCCGCCACGTCCAGACGGAACGTGCTGGCGGTATTGAAGCCGATGGTCTGGGCGTCCACCCGGAGATAGGGATGGTCGCGATCTTCCAACGGGTTCAGCGCGCCGCGCAGGCGCCAGAGCGCGGTGTTCAGGCAATGTCGGGCCTTGTCGCCGTCCAGTTCGGGCCAGAAGAGCGCCGCCATCTGCTCCCGCGCCCGCGGCGTACGCCGGTTCAGCAGCAGGTAGGCGAGCAGGTCCCGTACCTTTCGGCTCGGCAGGCGATCCAGCGGCTTGCCATCGCGTTCGGCCATAAAGACGCCGAAGAGCTTGATCTCCAGGCCGCCGCTCATCCGCTTCCTCTTCTGCCGGGCTGTGGGTACCGTCGTCGCGTGGGTGGGATCACTGTACGGGTAATGTCGCCCTCGCGCGTCTGTGAAATCGCATATAGCGACCAGGCCGCGACTGGGGAGGACCCGGGCCGCGACTGCGGTCGCGATGCGTCCCGACCGCGGTCGGCGTGGTTCTTGGCCGCCGATGGCGATCGGCGGCCCGGGTCGGCCCGGTCAGCCCGTGAGCAGTCCCCGGCGGACGGCCCAGGCGGCAATTTCGGCGCGCGAGTGGACGCCGAGTTTCTGTCGGATGTGTTCGACGTGCAGTGCCGCGGTGCTTTCGGCGATGACCAGGGCGCGGGCGATCTGCCGGCTGGTCCGACCGCGGGCCACGAGGGCTGCCACTTCCAGTTCGCGGCGGGTGAGCGCGTCATGAGTCTGACCCGCAGGTGCGGCCTTTGCACTCGCCGGGCGGTAGGTGCTACTGGTGGCGAGAGCCACCGCCTGGGCGCCGCTCAACTCCCGCCCGGCCTGCCAGGCAGCGGCGACCGCCGGCACGCCTAGGGCGCAGCGCGCGGTGGCAAGGGCGGCATCCCAGGCGGTACGCTCGTCGGGGTCAATGGCGCGCCGGAAGTCGGGATGGATGCTGTCCGCGGCGGCAATCAGCCGCACGCCGCCGGCGATGTCGCCCTGCTGGACATCCAGGATGCCAAGCTGGCTCAGCGTCCAACTCATCCCCCAGCGGACCGGGCCGGAATCCTGAAATCCAAGGAGGCTTTGCTGCCATAGCGTGCGCGCTTGCTCAGGGTTGCCTTGGCGGCTGGCCAGGCTCGCCAGGTCGCCGAGCACTCGGGCGACGTTGCGTGCGTCATTCGCCGCCCGATAGAGCTTCAGGCCTGCCTCGTAGCAGCTTCGCGCTCGGGCGAGGTCGCCATCGTCCAGTGCGGCGTTGCCCAGATGGTGGAGGGCGACGCCGCACCGTCGCTGGTCGCCGAGTTCCTCGAACAGGGCGAGGCTTTCCTCCAGGAGCAGATACGCCTCTGGAATTTGTCCCTGAATTCGGACAACGTTCCCCAGCGTGCTGAGCGTCGAGGCAATCGCCGGTTTATTGCCGCCAGCGCGCTCCAGGGCAAGGCCCTCCTCCAGGAGGGTTCGGGCCTGCGCGTACTCCGCCTGCATTGTCGCCACTTCGGCGAGGCAACGCAGCGTCGCGCCGACGCCGCGCAGGTCGCCGACCGACCGGAATTCGGCAAGAGCCTCTTGCCATAACGATAGGGTTCGGGCAATGTCGGCGTGGATGCGGCTTAGAAAGCCCGCGTAATAGCGGGTCCATGCCACGCCATGTGTGTCTCCCTGTTCCTGGAACAGGCGCAGACTCTCGGTGAAACTGGCCGCGGAGTGGGTGAGCCCTTCGTCCGCCATCGCCAGATCGCCCAACCGGAGGAGAGACCAGGCCGTCCCGGTCTGGTCTCCACGTGCGCGGCAGCAGGCGAGACTCTCCTCAAGGAGCGTCCTGGCGGCGGCGCGGTCGCCTTGCGCCGCCGCCAGGACGCCGGCGCCGAGGAGCGCTCTCGCCCGGAGCGGCGTCGCCCCGTCGACCAGTCCCAGAAACTCCTGAAGGATCCGCCGGCCCTCCGCGAACAAGCCGCGTCGTTCCCAATAGGGCCGCAGCGCCACCGCCAGGCGGAGGCCGGACAACGCATCGTTCTCCTGGCACCAGGTGAGTGCAGCGCGCAGGTTATAGCGTTCCCGTTGCAGGCGCTCGTACCAGGCGTGCTGGTCCGGTCCGACCAGTTCTGTCTCCGCCCGCTCGGCGAGGGCGAGGAACCAGTCGAGCTGCCGGCGTCGCAACCGAACCGTCTCCCCAGCGTTTTCTAATTGTTCGGTCGCGTAGGCGAACGTGGTCTCCAAGAGCCAGTAGCGGGGCGATGACGCCGCCAGATCGGCCTGGACGAGTGAATGGTCGATCAAATGGGACAGGAGGTCGAGGACGGCGTGCGGCGCGATGTCCTCGCCGGCGCAGACCTGCTCGATGGCCTCCAGCTCACTGCCGCCGGAGAAGACGGCGAGTCGCCGGAACAGCGCCCGCTCGGCCGCGTCCAGGAGATCGTAGCTCCAGGCGAGTGTACGCCGGAGCGTTTGCTGCCGTTCCGGGAGATCGCGCGCACCGTCCACCAGCGTGTCCAGTGGGTGCGCCAGACGCGCCAGCAGGGCGGCCGGCGGCAAGACCTTCACCCGCGCCGCCGCCAGCTCGATCGCGAGGGGCAGGCCATCAAGGCGCTGGACGATGGTGCTGACGGCCGTGGCGTCGGCACCGGTCAGGGCGAAGTCCGGCCGAGCCGCTTGGGCGCGCCGGACAAAGAGGTCGACGGCGGGGTTCCGGGCGAGCGCGTCGATGGCCCAGTGGGTAGCCGAGGGGGGCAGCGCCAGGGGCTGAATCGGAAACTCTCGCTCGCCGCGCACACGCAAGGCGGTGCGGCTCGTCACCAGGGCCTGGACTCCGCTACAGCTTGCCAGTACGTCAGTGAGCCACGTCGTCGCCGCCATCACCTGTTCGAAGTTATCGAGGAGCAAGAGCAGTTGCTTGCCGGCGAGGTAGGCGCGCAATCCCGCCTCAAGCCCCTGTCCGGCCGTCTCCTGCACCCCGAGCACCTGCGCCACGGCCAGGGGCACGAACCTCGCGTTCCGCAACGCCGCGAGGCTGACGAAAGCGGCGCCGGACGCCCGTTGGGGACCGAGCTCGCCGGCTACCTCCAGGGCCAGGCGGGTCTTGCCGACGCCGCCGGTTCCGGTGAGCGTGACTAGACGCACGTCCTCCTCCGCCAGGAGCGCGGCGAGGGCAGTGAGTTCGTCGTCTCGCCCGATGATGGGTGCCGCTGCGGCCGGAGCGCGGAACGGGGTGGACGGTGCCTTCACGCCGGACGGCACATGACCGTTCCTGACAGGCCACGCCGCCGCTTCGAACCGCGCCCGATCCGCTCCGGTCAAGGACAGGGCGTCGGCAAGCTGCTGTACCGTCCGGGGGTGCGGGCGTTGTCGCTCGCGACGCTCCAGCAGGCTGATTGCCTGTACGGTGATACCACTTTGGACCGCCAACTGCGCCTGCGTGAGGCCGGTAACGCCGCGCAAGCGGCGCAACATGTCGCCGAACCCGACCTCAGTGGCCGGCTCGCCGTCTGCCATGTTCCCTGGTCCCATATCCCCGAGTGTCGGACGGTGATGCCCGATTGCCTGGTAGCCTGATTGTACTCGGGATTGTTTGCTTTTGTCGCTACGATCGAATGGTGGAAAGCGGCAGGACGGGCCCGGTCCCTCGCCGAGCAACCGCCGTTCGCCGCCCCGTCACTCCGGATCCGGGGGCAGCAAACGTTGCACGCGCGCCACGAGCGTGTCGATATCGAAGGGCTTGTTGATCGCATCGGCGGCGCCGACCTTCGCGGCCTTCTCGGCGGCGTGGCCATCGGCGGTGACGATGAGGATTGGCACGCTGCGGCCGTAGCGGCCGTGCAGGTGCTGTGCGACGCCCTCCCCGTCCACGAGGGGCAGCCCCATATCCAACAGGACGAGCGCCGGCTTGCTCCGATCGAGCCAGTCGTTCGCCTGCTGGCCATTCTCGGCAACCGCGACGGCGATGCCATCGTCTTCCAGCGCCCATTGCAACATCCGCCGGACGCTGTAGTCGTCTTCCACGACCAGGACCACCGCCGACGCGGCGGCTGGTGCTGCAGCCGGGTGTTCGTCGCTCACCGTTCGCTTCCATCCCCACGGCTCAGGGGCAGACGTACCGTAAAGACGCTGCCCGTCCCCTCTTCGCTCGCCGCGCTAATCGTGCCGCCGTGCTCCTGCACGATCTGCCGGGCGCTGGCGAGACCAATGCCGCTGCCCGTCATCTGTCGCGTGGTATTCCCGGCGCGAAAAAAACGATCGAAGATATTGCCGACATCCGCCTCCGGCACGCCGATCCCGGTGTCGCGCACCGCCAGCACGGCCCACCCGGCGGCCCCCCGCCCCTCGTCGCCATCCGCACCCACGGTGACCGTGATCGCACCACCGGCAGGACTGTATTTGACGGCGTTGCTCAGGAGATTGTCCAGCAACCGCTCCAGGCGAAGCGGGTCCCACTCCCCAACCAACCGGTCTAC
>JAICXR010000558.1 GCA_025980355.1 Chloroflexota bacterium
ATCGAGCAGCGTTTGGACCACCGCCTTGCGCGCCAGGATGTCGGTCCAGGTCTGGGTCCAGAGGGTCGCCACCTGGGCGTAGTTCGCCGGCTGGACCAGCGCCCGGCCGTGCACCATGGAGTCCAGCCACAGTGCGCCGTTTTCCCAGGGCTGCATCGATGTGGCGAAGGCCGGTAGCTTGGCGAAATCGGGACGCACCGGTAGCGTGCTCTGCGCCAACATCAACACCGTGGCGGCGTCCAGACCGCCCATGAAGCGCGTCCAGCGCCAGCCGGCGTCAGCGTTCTTCGCTTCCCGCGGGATGCCGAAGGCGAGCGGCCCCATGCGATTGATCCGCCCGGCGGGGCCGCTGTAGATCGGCGCCATGCCGAGGGCGAAGGCGGCCGTGCTGAGGTCGTGGCGCGCCGGCGCCACCTGCTCCTTGTCCATCTGGCGCAGACCGATCTGGCCGCCGAGAAAAGCGTTGGGGAACTGCTTGGCGTTCGCGGAAAACTCGAAGGCCTGATCTTTCAGGTACAGGTCGGACAGCTTTTGGACGGCGTCGGCGGCGGCCGGCTGGTTCATGACGCACTGCTTGAGGTCGGCGCTGAAGATCTCGCCGCCGTTGCGCCAGATCCAGGCGCAGAACCAATCGAGGTTCGACGACTCCGCCTGCATGCCGATCGTCGCGCCCTGGGTCCCACCGGCCGGCCGGGTGAGCGAGCGGAGCGTGCCGGCGAAGCCGTCCCAGGTCCAGCGCTGCTGGCTATCCAGCACCTCCGGCGTGGTCAGCCCCAGCCGGGCGAAGAGATCCTTGTTGTAGACCAGGGCGTAGCCCGGACTGTACCAGGGCAGGCCGATGGCCTTCCCTTGCCAGCGGAACTCATCAAGGACGGCTTGATAGAAGGAGCTGAGCGACGACTGTGCGTCCTTTGCTGCCAGGTCGTCGACCGGTTGCACCAACTTCCCACCGGCCATGAGCGCGGTGATCGAGGGATGCAGCCACTGGGCGTCGGGGACGTCGCCGCCGCCGTAGAGCGCTAGCACCTTCTCCCGGAACTGATCAATCTGACCCGGGAAGACGGTGATGTTCGCCTGGAGGCTGGGATCCGCCTTGGCCAGCGCGGCGATCAGGGCGGCTTTGGACTCCTGGAAGAGCGGATTGCTGAAGGTCAGCACATTCGCGGCATCCGGGCCGCGCGCCACGACCGCGGCCGAAGACGCGACTGCGCTACCGGCGGCGGACGCGGACGTGGTGGGGCTGGTCACGACCGGCGCCGCACTCGGCACGGCGGCAGCCGTCGATGAAGCCGGCGCCGTGGCCGCGCCCACCGATTGCCCGGTCCCGCAGGCCGCGAGCAGCGCGATTCCCATGAAGCTGGAAAAGGCGGAGGCAGCACACCCAAATGCTGCCCGCCGCGTCATTGGCGTCGGCATACTTCTCCTCACGGGCCGGCAGCTACGTCGGACGGGACGGGACGACGACCCGGACGGCGCGATGACCGTCCCCTCATTGTCGTCGCCATTCTCGTATGGTGCGTTCGGCGTGTCAACGCCATCTAGACGCCGCGACCGCCATCGACCGAGCGGTGCAGGCGCAGCAGTTCTCCAACGCTCCAGGCCTGGGCGTAGCAGCCGCGCGCGGCGTGCGGGGCGTCGCCGTCGAAGATTTCGGAGATGCTGCCGACGCCCGCCTCCGGCAAGTGGGCGAAGAAGGTGTCCAGGATCTCCTTGACATAGGCGCGATTGGCGTGCAGCTTGAGGTGCGCGGTGAGATAGGGACCAAGCAGCCAGGGCCAGACGGTGCCCTGGTGGTACGCGCCGTCGCGCAGGGTGGCGTCCCCGCCATAGGTCCCGCGATAGGCGGCACTGTGCGGGGAGAGCGTGCGGAGCCCGACGGGCGTCAGTAGTTCCCGTTCCACCGCGCGGAGCACCGCCAGGCGGTGTTCGGCGGCCAGCACCGGGAAGGGCAGCGACATGGAAAAAATCTGGTTGGGGCGAAGCGACGAATCGTCGCCGTCGTCACCGTCGACCACATCGAAGAGATAGCCGCCGTCCGCGTGCCAGAAGCGACGATTA
>JAICXR010000499.1 GCA_025980355.1 Chloroflexota bacterium
CGGGCTGTATGCCGCCCAGGCGCCCGGCCAACCGCGCCTGCCGGCGAGCGGACCGGCCGGGGCGACCGGGGAGAGCTATGCACTGTTGCGGGTGGGCGGGTGATGGCGTCGGCGCGAAGCAACACGTTGTCCCGCCGTCTGCGCGCAGAGGGGTGAGCCGTATACTGACTTAAGGCGTGGCAGTACCCGTGCAGAGGCTCGGTTGCGGTGTTTGAGAAGCTCGGTCGGTGGTGCGCTCGGCACCCGTGGCCGGTGGTCGCCGCCTGGGCCGTGCTATTCCTGCTCAGTATCCCGGCCCTGCTCAACCTAGAGCACGCGCTGAAGGTCGGCGGCTTCTCCGATGACACATCGGAGGCGGCCAAGGCCGGCGACCTCCTGCAACAGCGCCTCGGCTTCAGCGCGAACGTACTGCAGGTGGTGCTGACCAGCCCGACCCTAAGCCCGAACGACCCGCAGTTCGTGGCGCTCGCCCACCAGACGCTGGCGAAGGTCGCCGACGATCCCGACGTGAAGCAGCTTATCTGGCACACCGATAACTTTCGCCAGGTCGGTCGGGACGGACATACGGCGTACGAGCTGGTGGTGCTCGACCCGACGATCGATCCCGGGACGGCCGTGGTAAAGGGCGTCAAAGCGCGGCTGCAGCCGACCAGCCTGCGCGTCCTCGTCGGCGGCGCGCCGGCCTTCTACACCGACATCGAGTCGGCTAGCGCCTCCGACCTGCACCGAGCCGAATTCATCGCCTTCCCCTTCGCGGCGATCGCGCTGGTGCTGGTGTTCCGCACGCTCGTCGCCGCCCTGGTGCCGGTCGTCATCGGCGGCCTGGGCGTCAGCGTCGCCGCCGGCGTGATCTACCTGGTCGCGCAGGTAACGGATATGTCCATCTTCGTCCTGAACGTGGCCACCATGATCGGACTCGGGCTCGGCGTCGACTACTCCCTGTTCATCACCAGCCGCTTTCGCGAAGAGTTGGGAGCCGATCCGCCCGGAACTGCCGCCAGCGACCGGCAGGCGGTGCAGAACGCCGTGGCCGCCACGGCGGCGACGGCCGGGCGGGCCGTCTTCTTTTCCGGGTCGACCGTCTGCCTGGGACTGCTGGCGCTCCTCAGCTTCAACTTCATGCTGCTCCGCTCGGTCGGCCTGGGCGGCTGCATCGTCGTGCTCTGCACCGTCCTGGCCGCCCTCACCCTGCTGCCGGCGGTGCTGGCGCTGCTCGGGCCGCGCATCGACGCCTTGCCGGTGCTGCCGCGCTCCCGCAGTGTGACCGTATTCTGGGAGCGCCTGGCCCACGCCGTGATGCGCCGGCCATGGGCCTTCGGCGTACCATCCCTGGCCCTCCTGCTGTTCCTGGGGCTGCCGTTTCTGCACGTCCGGCTCAGCTCGCCGGACGCTTCGATCCTGCCCCAATCGGTGGCCTCGCGCCAGGCGTTCGACGTGCTCAACGCGGAGTTCCCGCCCGGCGATAGCACGCCGATCATCGTGGCCGTGACGCTGCCGGGCGACGCCCTCGCTCCCGCCAGCCTTGCCACGTTGTACCGCTTCACCCACCGTATTACGTCCGACCCGCGGGTCGCCCGGGTGGACAGCGTGACGACCATCGACCCGCGCCTGACGCTCGCCCAGTACCAGTTGCTCTACGCCGATCCCCAGCGGGTACCCGACTACTTCGCCGCCGCGACCGCCGCCGCCAGCGTGAAGGGCAACATCGCGATGGTGCAGATTTACAGCAAGTACTCGTCGATCGACCCGCGCTCCCAGGCGCTCGTGCTGGCGATTCGCGGCATGGCGCCGGGACCCGACGCGACGATCCTGGTGGGCGGCGTCACGGCGGCGATCCACGACGTGGTGGGGGAGCTGTACCGACAGTTCCCCCGGGCGCTGCTCTTCATCATCCTCAGCACCTACACCGTGCTCTTCATCCTGTTCCGCAGCGCCTTCCTGCCGCTTAAGGCGATCGTGATGAACAGTCTCAGCATCATCGCCAGCTACGGCGCGTTGGTCTTCGTCTTTCAGGATGGCCATTTCACCAGTCTGCTTGGCTTCACCAAGCTGGGCTACGTCGAGGCGGAGTTGCCGATCCTCATGTTCTGCACCCTCTTCGGCATCAGCATGGACTACGAAGTGTTCCTCCTCTCGCGCATCAAAGAAGCCTACGACCGCACCGGCGACAATACGCGCAGCGTGGCGGAGGGGATGCACCGGAGCGGCCGCATTATCACGAGCGCCGCGCTCATCGTGGTGCTGGTGAGCGGCTCCTTCCTGGCGGCATCGATCGTCCTGATCAAGGCGCTGGGCCTTGGCGTCGCCCTCGCCGTGTTCCTGGACGCCACCGTGGTCCGGGCCATGCTCGTGCCGGCCACCATGCGCCTGCTCGGCGACTGGAACTGGTGGCTGCCGCCGGCGCTCCGGACGATCCTGCCGGCCGTGGCCGGCAAGCGCGCTGTGAGATCGGAGGGGTAGATTATGCATGCAGACAATTGGCGGCGACTTTCGGTCTGTCGCCTGGCGAATAAATTAGCGGGGCCGACCACCAAAATACGCCGTCGCGGACTGGGACCAAACCCCCGTAGGCGGGCGTAGCGCA
>JAICXR010000495.1 GCA_025980355.1 Chloroflexota bacterium
CCGGGGGCGGGGCCCTGATCGATATCGGCGTCTATCAGATCGATCTCTTGCTGTGGATGCTGGGCAACCCGCGCGTCACGACCGTGCTGGCGACTACCTACCAGGGGATCGGCGCCCCCCCGCCGGAGGGCGTGGTGCAGACGGTGGAAGACAGCGCGATGGTGACGTTCCGCTGCGCCAACGGCGCGTCCGGCGTCTTGGAGATCGCCTGGGCTTCCAATATCTCCGGCGTCAACGCCTTTCTGGTGCTCGGCACAGAGGCCGGCCTGCGGCTGAACCCGCTGGTCAAGATCACCGCCGGCCCCGATCGCAAGCCGATTGAGGAGCCGCTGCTCACGGAGGAGGTGCCGGAAGGCCGCTCCTTCAGCTTCGTCACCACCCGCTTCGTCGACGACGTGCTGGCCGGTCGCCAGCCCTGGACCGCCGGCCGCGACGCGCTGGAAGTGACCCGCGTGATCGACGCCGCCTATCGATCGGCGGCCGAAGGGAAGTCGGTCGAGCTACTTTGACGGAAACTGCGGCCGGGTGCGCCAAAGGATGTCATCCGCGGCGCGCGGGGCGGCCCGGGATAGGATGGCGCGGCCGCCGGCTCCCCCGGTCCCCCGTCACAGGCTCCCCGACTGCCGGAGCATCCCCCCGTCGATGAAGTACGTGCTGCCGGTGACGTAGCCCGCTTCGTCGGAGGCGAGGTAGGTGGCGAGGCCGGCGATCTCCTCCGGCTTACCCATGCGACCGATAGGGATCTCGGCCAGCAGCGCCTTCATCATCTCCGGGTGCGCCTTGAGCGGCGCGTCCATCGGGGTGTCGATGGCGCCGGGGCCGATGTTGTTGACGGTAATGCCGTGCGGCGCCAGCTCGACGCAGATCGTACGCATCAGCATGCGCAGGCCGCCCTTCGCGGCGCAGTAGGCGGAGTTGGTCGGCATCGTCATGTCCTCGTGGACCGACGAGATGTTGATGATCCGCCCGCCCCCGCCCTGGCCGACCATGCGCTTGGCCGCGGCCTGGGCGCAGAGGAACGGCCCGGTGAGGTCGATGGCGATCGTCCTTGACCAGACATCCAACGGGATCTCCAGAAAGGGGATCTTGGTTTCCACGCCCGCGTTATTGACGAGAATATCCAGACGGTCGAACTTCTGTACCGTCTGGTCGATCAGGCGCTGCACCTGGTCCTGCTGGCTGACGTCGGCTTCCACCGCCAGGGCCTTGCCGCCCGCCCCCGTGATCTGCTGGACCACCTCCGCGGCGTTGTCCGGCTTGCCCACGTAGTCGATGACCACGGCGGCCCCTTCCTGGGCAAAGCGCAGGGCGATCGCCCTGCCAATGCCGGTGCCGGCCCCCGTGACAATGGCCACCTTGTTCTCCAAGCGCACCGTCCGTCCCTCCCGTTCTCGTCAGTTCCGGCGGCACGTGTCGCCTGCCGTGGTGGCACAACTGTAACAGGAAGGAGGGGCAGCGGGAGCGGTGCCAAACCCGTTATACTGGTGCCAATGCAGCACGCTTCGGATATTCGGCCCGGCTTGCGGGTCCTGCTCGTCGGTGAGGGCGGACGCGAGCACGCGCTGGCCTGGAAGCTTGCCCAGTCGCCGTTGCTCGGTGCCCTCATTGCCGCGCCGGGCAACCCTGGCGTGGCGCAGCACGCCACCTGCTTTCCCGTTCCGGCGGACGACGTGCCGGGCATGGTGGCGCTCGCCGTCGAGCAACGCATCGACTTCGTGGTGGTCGGTCCGGAAGACCCGCTGGCGGCGGGGCTGGTGGACGCCCTGACCGAAGCCGGCATCCTGGCCTACGGTCCGACGCAGGTGGTGGCGCGGTTGGAGAGCAGCAAGGCCTACGCCCGCGACCTGATGAACCAGCTCGGCCTGCCCGGTCCGCAGACGGGGAGTTTCGCCGGGGCGGAGTATGAGAAGGCGCTAGCCTTCGTGCGCCGGCTCGGTCGCCTGCCGGTGGTGATCAAGGCGGACGGCCTGTATCGGGGCAAAGGGGTGGTGATCGCCGAGAAGCTGGCGGAGGCGGACGCGGCGCTGCGGCGTATGCTGGTCGAGGGCGCCTACGGCGACGCCGGGCGCTCCGTGGTGATCGAAGAGTTCTTGGAGGGCGAGGAGCGCTCCTACACCGCCCTCTGCGACGGCACGCGGGCGCTGCTGCTGCTGCCGGCCCAGGACCACAAGCGGGCTGACGACGGCGATCAGGGGCCGAATACCGGCGGCATGGGTGCGGTCGCCCCGGCCTGGCGGGCCGGTGACCCGTCGCCCACCGAGATACGGACCACCTTCTTCGCGCCGGTGCTGGAAGCGATGCAGGCGAGTGGGACGCCGTTTCGGGGCACGCTCTTTGCCGGCGTCATGCTCACGGCCGACGGGCCGCGGCTGCTGGAGTTCAACGTGCGCTTCGGCGATCCTGAGGCGGAGGCGCTCCTGCCGTTGCTGGAGAACGATCTGCTGCCGCTACTCCTGGCCGCGGCAAAGGGCGACCTGGGTGGCCAGGAGTTGCGCTGGCGGCGGGGCGTCTGCGTCAACGTCGTCATGGCTTCCGGCGGCTATCCCGGCGAGTATCGGACCGGGATACCCATCGCCGGCGTCGACGCCGCGGCGGCGCTGCCGGGCACGTACGTCTTCCAC
>JAICXR010000103.1 GCA_025980355.1 Chloroflexota bacterium
GCGTCGCTCGGTGCAGGCGGCGGCGACGTTGGCCAGGTTGCGAGATGAGACGGCGCCGGTCATCACCGATATCGCCGGGCAGGGGCGCGACGTCGCCATGCAGAAGGCGATCCAGGCGAGGGAGCGCCTGGCTCCCCAGGTGAGCGCGCTCAAGGAGACGGCCACCAGGCAACGCCAGGAACTCGCGCCGGTGCTTGAGGACTGGACGGGGCAGGCGCGCGACCGGGTGAGTGACCTCACCGCCCAGGCGCGGGAGGAAGTGCTCCCCGCGATCGCCGGCCTTGTCGATCAGACGCGGGGCCGCATCGAGCAGTTGGGCGGGCAGGCCCGCGACCAGCTCATCCCAGCGGCGGCCGATCTGGCGTCCCAGGCCCGGGATCGCGCCAAGCAGCTCGGTAGCCAGACCCGCGATACCGCCTCGTCGTTGCAAGCGTCTGCCGGCGACCTGGCGCCCGCCGTCGCAGGGGCGGCAAGCGGGACCGCGGCGACGGTGGGCAGCGCCTTCGACACGACCGGTCGGGCGGTCCGTTCCGCCGTGAACGGCGTGTTCTGGCTCACGGTGCTCACGGGCATCGCCGTCTTCCTCTACGCGCCCAAGGACGAGGAACGCGCCAAGTTGCTGGCGGAGCTGCAAGGGTGGCTGTCCTACGCGGTCGACATCGTCACGGAGTTGCGGGGCGGGGACTAGCGTCGTCGCCCTCAGCATCTCGCGCGTAGCGCTCCCCGGGCCAGGGGCCCTGGGAGAAGAGCCCGCCATCCACGAAGAGCACCTGGCCGGTGACGAACTCTGCGCCGTCGGAGGCCAGCCAGACGCAGGCGTTGCCGATGTCGCTGGGGGTTCCCACCCGGCGGCGTGGCGTGAGCCGTCCCCAGGTCTCCGCGTAGTGGGGGGCCTCGCGCCGCGTCCGTTCAATCTCAACGGCGCCGGGGGCCACGCAGTTCACCGTGATGCCCAGCGGCCCGAGTTCCACCGCCATGGCCTGGGTCAGCATGGCAATGCCGCCCTTCGACGCGTTGTAGGCGGAAGCACCCGGGAAGGCGACCTTGGCCGCCCCCGATCCCATGGTGATGAGCCGGCCGCCCGTCCCCTGCCTCCGGAACTGCCGGGCGGCCGCCTGGCAGGTGAGGTAGGTGCCGCGCAGATTGGTGCCGATCGTCTGTTCCCAGGTGTCGTCATCCAAGTCTAGGAAGTCGACCCAGAGCGTGACACCGGCGTTGGCGACCAGAATATCGAGCCTACCGAGCGCAGCGACGGCCTGGTCAACCATCCGTTCCACATCCGCCCGCTTTCCCACATCGGCCGGCGTCACCGTGGCGCGACGACCCAGCGCCTGGATGGCGTTGGCGGTCACCGTCGCCCCGGCCGCGTCGCTGTGGCAATTCACGGCGACGTCGGCGCCGGCGCGCGCCAGTTGCACGGCGATTCCCTGGCCGACGCCTTTGCTGGCGCCGGTCACCAACGCCACCTTCCCTGCCAATATGCCGTCCACGCAGCTTCCCCTTCCCTACGATCAAGGCGAAGGGAATCTAGCATGCGCGTGGCCAGACGATGTGCGGGAGCAGGGCCGCACACCGCGGTCGCGGCCCCCTCAGCCCACCGCGGCCAGCGTCGGGTAGGCGCTCCCCAGGATGGGCCTCGAGTCGGCCTGGAGCCAGCGCTCGATCACGGTGGCATAGACGGAGCGGAAATCGATGGAGTGGCGCAGGTTGCCGTCGTCGAGGGTGGCGAGATCGGGTACGTCCCCGTAGAGGCCGCCTTTGACGCCGGAGCCTATCAGGAAGAGCGGCGCCGCGGTGCCGTGGTCGGTGCCGTTGCTCGCATTCTCCTGCACGCGCCGCCCGAATTCCGACCATGTCATGGTCAGCACGTCTTTGTCCAGCCCCTGGGCCTCCAGGTCGGTCGTGAAGGCGTTGAGGGCGTCGCCAAGCTGGCGGAGCAGCTTCGGCTGCTGATTGAGCTGCTGCGCGTGGGTGTCGAAGCCGCCCAGGACGACGTAGCCGAGGCGGAGGCCGACGCCCGCCTTTAAGGTCGCCGCGAAGAGCTTCAGCCCTTGCGCGACCGGCGTCTGCGGGTAGGTGACCGTCGATTGGTAGCTGTTCGCGAACTGCTGCATCTGGGCGCTGCTCATCCGTGCCGCGTCGGCCGTTGATTCCAGAATGGCGGCGTAGGGCGCCGGCGCCTGATATGACTGGTACAGCCGGACCAGCGCGTCCTCCCGGGCGACGGCCGTTTTCGGGAATTGTGGGTCGGGAAGGAGCTTGTACCCGCCGAGGTTGTTAACGGTCGGCGGCGGCGTGGGCGGACAGCACAGCGCCGGCGCCAGGGTAGGCCCGAGGCTGAGCGAGCCGATGGGATGGCCTTTGGCGTCGACCTTGCCCTCCACGAGTGTCGACAGCCAGCCGTCGCGTCGCCGCAACTCCGGGTCGGCCGTCTCCCAGATGTCCATCGCCTGGAAGTGGGAGAGGCTGGGGTTGTCATAACCGACCGTCTGCATAACGGCGACTTTGCCCCGGTCGTACAGCGCCTTCAGGCCGGCCAGCTCGCCGTGGAGAGCGATGCGGTCACTGATCGGTAGCAGTTGGGAATCGGGGACGCCGATCACGGGACGCAGGTCGTGGTAGCGGCCGTCGGTGTAGGGGATCACGGTGTTCAGGCCGTCGTTGCCGCCGGCCATTTGCACGACGATCAGGGTGCGGGCGTTGGCGACCTGCCCCGGATTGCCGTAGAGCGTTTGGCGGCCGGCCTGATCGATCGCCCGGCTGAAGACCGAGGGCAGGAACATGCCGACGGGGATGACGGCCCCGCTGGTCTGGAGGAGGTCGCGTCGGGAGATCACGATTATGGCCCCTTTCTCTGGCTACGGCGCTCAGGCGAGGTGG
The DNA here is from genome assembly GCA_025980355.1 of Chloroflexota bacterium. Classification (GTDB taxonomy): domain Bacteria; phylum Chloroflexota; class UBA4733; order UBA4733; family UBA4733; genus UBA4733. The sequence continues at coordinate 2,881 of JAICXR010000103.1, forward strand.
TGCTCGGGCAACCCGAGCACGAGATAGGTCAGGCCGCGATAGCGTACGTCGCTGGTCAGCGCGGCGTTGTTCGCATAGTCGAGCAAGACCTGGCGCTGCGCCGGGCCGATCTGGCCGTCCAACAGTTGCGCCACCAGGAGGTCGGCCGCCGCCGCCACGTTGCCGTTGGTCTGCTGGTGCAGCCAGCCCTGCACGCTGGCGGCGCCCTTGGGCCATGCCACCTGGCTGGCGGCGACGGAATTGGCGTAGTTGAGACGGGTCAACCAGGTGCCGCTATTCAGCCAGTTCGTGCCGCCTGGCCAGCCGGCGACGTTGGGCGGATTGAACAGTTCTTGCCCCATCGCCGGCATCATGTTCGGCAAGGTGTTCCCTTCCGTAATCATGCCGAGTCCGCGCACGCTGCCCACGACGTAGTCGGTCGGGCTACTGATCGTCGCCCGGTAGGCCCTGGCCGAATAGAAGGCCGGCGACGTCAGGACCTGCTGCACCAGGGCCTTGATGGAATAGTTGGTGGCGAAGTAGGTCTTGGTGAGGGCCTTGAGCACCGCCGGCTCCGGGTCGTCGTAGGCAAACCAGGCGAAGAGACGCCGGCAGAGATACTCCGCCGCCGCCGGCTGGGCCACGATGATGTCGATGATGTCGTCGCCGGTGAAATTGCCGGTGTGGCCCAGGAATGTCTTGGGGCCGTCGTCGTGGAGGCGCGGATTGAACACATAGTCGGGAGGGTTAAAGACGTTGTTCACCTGCTTGCCGTGATAGGTGAGGGAGTAGCCGGTGAAGGCCCGGGCGCTCTCCCGTACGTCCTGCTCCGTATAGTTGCCGACGCCCATCGAGAACAGCTCCATCAGCTCCCGGGCGAAGTTCTCGTTGGCGTGCCCCTTGCGGTTCGTCTGGAGGTCTAGCCAGATCATCATCGCCGGGTCCTTGGAGATGCCTTTGAGGATGTTGGGGAATGTGTCAAGGGCGTGGCTGCGCAGGAACTGGTTCTGGACATACAGCATGTCGGCGCGCACCTTCGACCGCGCCGACGTCAACAGCCCGTGCCAGAACAGCGTCATGCGCTCTTCCAGGGGCCGCGTGGTATAGAGCATGCGCATCAGCCACCAGCGTTGCAGATCGTGCGCGTTGGCGAAGTCGAAACTGAAGAGCTGGGTCATCCTATCTAGGACTGGGTTGGGCGCTGATTCGTAGTTGAGCAACTGCTGCGTCGTCCCCGCGACGCCGAGCTTTTGGTAGGCGGCGAGTTCGTCCGGTGACGCGCCGAAGCCGGCGCGCCGGAGCAGGTGGCCCAGACGGACGGAGTCCGGCATCGGGACGTCGTGGACCGCCGGGCGGGCTTCGTACAGCGCCGCAAGCACCGCGCCGACGCCCAGGGCCGCGGCGCCGCCCAGCAGTTGCCGCCGTCGGGTCCGTGCTGGGCGGCGCTGGCCACCGGAAGCGGGGAGCGGGTCGGCCGCGGCGGCCGCCGGAGCGCCGGAATCGTCCATAGGGATGCCCTCCTCTCCGGTGACCGGAGGTATATGACAAGACAAATTAGAGTCACGCGCCGGGACAGTCATACGATGCAGTCATCCTACCGACAGGAGGTGAACTGTCGATACACAGCAACGTAAAGGCGGCGTAAAGGCGGACTGGCCCGCTCCCCGCCTTCGCAGGTAAACGCGAAGGCGGGGAGCGGGCCAGTCAATAGAAGCCGAAGGGGCTAGACGTTCGCGCGGCGACGCCCAACCCAGCCAGTGAGCAGGAGGCCGGCGCCAATGACGAGCGCCAACGGCAGGGCGGCTTGCCCGGTTGCCAGGCCGCCTTCGCCGGTGGCCGGCGCGGCGCTGGGGGTCGCATTGGTAGTAGCCGTAGCGGTCGTCGTCGCCGTACTGGTCGTGGAAGCGGCGACCGTGCCCTTGATGTCGCCGCAGGCGACATACGTATTGATGTTGGCCGCCGACTCATGGAGGTTAACGGCGTAGGTGCCGGCGGTAAGGGTGGACAACGGCACATTGACCATGGTGGTTGAGGTACCGTTAACCACGTTTGCCAACGGGTACTTGACTGCGCCCAGGTTGGCGCAGCTGCCGGTGTGGATGTGGTCCGGCTCGGAAGCACCGGCCGGTTCGCCGGTCACCTTGATGACGACCTGGGTCTGGGAGCCCATTGGCGTGAGGGTCGCCGTTCCAGAGACGCCGGAGTTGTTCTGCGTGGCCAGGGTAACCGTTATGGGGCCGCTCTGGGCGGCGGCGGTACCGACGAGGGCGATGGCCATCAGCAGGGCGAGGCTCAGGATAAGAGACAAGCGCTTCATCGGTTATGACAGCCTTTCCTTCAACGTGATCGAACATGGCACAGACGGGCCAGTCCGTAACAATCGGGCCAGGCGATTAGGGTTCCTGCGGGGCGCCTCCTTCCTGGCGGTTCGTCGCCGGCTCGTCGCTCGCGTGTGGATCGACGATGCATGTCCGCCTGTAGCGAGCGATAGTACAGTATCGGTTACATCGCGCAATTGTCGGACCAGCCCCTTGGCTGGCCCGGTATACTGGGGCCGCTTCATCATGGCAATACGAGCGGATCAGGGTGTGGACACGGGGCGACGCATCTCGCGGGGATCGCTGCAAGCTACCCTCCGCGCCCACAACGTGCGCCCATCGAAGTCGCTTGGCCAGAACTTCCTCCTCGATTTGGATGTCGTCGACGCGTCCCTGGCCGCCGCCGAGGTCGGCCCGGATGACACGGTGCTGGAGGTCGGACCCGGCGCCGGTGTGCTGACCCTGGCGCTGGTGCGGGCGGCGCGGCGGGTCGTCGCCGTGGAGCTCGACCGGGATATGCTGCGCATCCTCGCCGCGGTGCGCCGGGACCATCCCAACCTCGAGCTGGTGGAAGCCAACATCATCGCCTTCCCGCCCAGCGACTTCGTGGGCGACGACCGGTACAAGGTCGTGGCGAACCTCCCGTATTACCTCACCTCCGTCGCGATCCGCCATTTCCTGGAGGCGCAGCACCGGCCGGAGCTGCTGGTGCTCCTCCTGCAGCGGGAGGTGGCGGAGCGCCTCTGCGCCACGCCCAACGACATGAGCCTGCTGGCGCTCAGTGTTCAATTGTACGCCGCGCCGGAGATCGTGCGCATCGTGCCGCCGACCAGTTTCTATCCCGAGCCGAAGGTGGAATCGGCCCTGGTGCGCCTCACACTGCGCGCCGAGCCGCTGCTGCCACGCGAGCGCATCCCGACCTTCTTCCTGCTGGCCCAGGCCGGCTTCAGCGACCGCCGGAAGCAGCTCCATAACGCCTTGCGCATCAACCTGCGGATGCCGCCGGAGGACGTGGCGACGTTCCTGGGACGGGCCGACATCGATGGCCGGCGCCGTGCGGAGACACTCTCCCTACCGGAATGGGGAAGGTTGGTCACCGCGGCGGAGGGGACGCCCCGTGTGGCTGAAGCGCTTGCTCGGACGTAGGTCGCCGGGCGCGGCGGCGACCGGAGCCAGCGAGGACGGGCGGCTGGTGGCCGTCGTCGGCCTGGGCAACCCAGGGCCGGCCTATGCCCGGCACCGCCATAACGCCGGCTTCATGGTGATCGCCGAGCTGGCCCGTCGGCACGATATTGCCGTCAAAGAGCGGAAGAAGCAGGCGTTGTTGGGCAGCGGCCTGATCGCCGGCCATCCCGTGCTGCTGGCCATGCCCCAGACCGGCATGAACGATAGCGGCAAGAGCATCAAGGCGCTGCGCGACTTCTACAAACTGCCTTCGGAACGGGTGCTCCTGGTGTACGACGATCTGGACCTTCCCTTCGGAACGGTCCGCGTGCGCCAGAACGGCAGCGCCGGCGGCCATCACGGCCTGGAGTCGACCTTCGCGGCAACGGGTACGATGAACTATCCGCGTGTCCGTGTCGGCATCGGGCGGCCGGCGACGCGGGAGGAGGTGATCGGGTTCGTGCTGTCCCCCTTCCATCCGAGCGAGCAGGCAGCAGCCGAGGCTGCCGTCGCCTCCGCCGCCGACGCCGTGGAGCGGTGGATCGGGGAACGATGACATCCACGTCGCGAGCTCCTCAGCTCCTCAGCTCCCCGGCTGCTCAGCCTGCCCTCCCGCCCGGCCTCGAACGCTTTCTCGGTAACCCGTCCGGCGGTCGCGGGCTGCTGGTGACGGGTGTACTGGATGCCGCGCGCTCGTACGTGCTGGCGCAAATGGCCCGCCACCTGGCGGCGCCGTTGGTGGTCGTGGCGCCGGCCGGCGGCGCGTCCGCCCGGCTGCAGGGCGAGCTCCAGGCCTGGCTGGGGCCCGACCGCCAGGTCTTGCTCTTCCCCCAGCAGGACGCCCTGCCCTACGAACGCCTTATCACCGACCCGAACACCGCCGGTCGGCGCATCGCTTGCTTGCTGGCCATGGCGGCTGGGGAGCAGCCGGTGATCGTCACGACCCCCGTCGCGCTCAGCCAGTCCACCCTCAGCGCCGAGGACGTGCGTGCCCATACCCGTCGCTGGCAACCCGGTGACCGCTTCCCCTTGCAACAGGTGCTGGCCGGCTGGATGGCGTTGGGCTACGAGCCGGCGGCGCTGGTGGAGGAGCCGGGGACGTTCAGCCGGCGCGGTGGCGTGATCGATGTCTACCCGATCACCGCCGAGACGCCGTATCGCCTCGAGTTGTTCGGCGATGAGATCGAGTCGATCCACCGCTTCGATGCCGCCACCCAACGTTCGCAAGATGACGTCTCAACCGTCGTTATCCCGCCCGCCCGCGAGGCGCTGCCCGGCCAGGGACCACGTGCGGCCGAAGAACTCCGGCAGCTCGGCGTGGCGCATCTCCGCCCCGACGTGCGGGAACGCTGGGAGGCGGACCTGGAGGCGCTGCAATCCGGGCAGTCCGTCGACGGCATCGAGTTCTTCAGTGCCTATCTCCAGGGCCTCTGCGGCCTGCTCACCCACCTGCCGTCGAACGGCGTTGTGGCGTTCCTGGATATCGTCGACCTCGAGACGGCGGTGCAGCACTACATCGAGGAAGGCGAGGAGCAGCACAGCACCGGCATCACCATCGGCGATATCCCGGCGGGATTGCGCCGGCCGTATCTGAGCTGGCACGATCTCCTGGCGCCCCTGGCCCGCCGCCGGGCCTTGCTGCTGGAGACGGGCGCGACGCCGACCTTCCAGATCGGCGGATCGCCGGCCGCGCACGAACTGACGCAAAACGTGCCGAACTTCCAGGTGGAGACCGGCGCGGCCGAGCTGGCCTTCGCGACGCCGCCGCTGTTCGCCGGACGTTTCAAGCCGCTGGTGGAACATCTCTCCGCCTGGCTCGCGGCCGGCGTGCGTGTCGCGGTCGGGACGCCGCAGGCCGAACGGGTCTACGAGCTGCTCGACGGCTTCGGCGTCCCCGTGCGCCGCGCCGCCTCGCTGGCCGAACCCTGGCCGGCCGGCTCCGTGACCGTCGTGATGGCCGCGCTGCAGGAAGGTTGGCACACCGCGACCGCCGATATGGTCCTGCTGACCGATTACGAGCTCTTCGGTCAGCAGGCGCACACACGCCGGGAGCGCCGTCCGGCCGTCGACCGCGCTTTCCTCGCCGAGTTGCACCCTGGCGATTATGTGGTCCACGTCGACCACGGCGTCGGTCGCTATGACGGCGTGGTCTCGCGGGACTACGGCTCCGGCCAGCGCGATTACGTGATGCTGGAATACCAGGGGGCCGACCGCCTCTACGTGCCGACCGACCAGTTGGACCGCGTCACCCGGTACATCGGCGTTGGCGAAGGGCAGCCGGCGCTGAACAAGCTCGGCACGTCGGAATGGGCCCGCGCGAAAGCGAAGGCCCGCGGCGCCGCGCACGACATCGCCGAAGAGCTGATCAAGCTCTACGCCGTGCGCGCCTCGCGCACGGGGCACGCCTTCTCGCCGGATAACGAGTGGCAACTGCAGATGGAGGCCGCCTTCCCCTACGCGGAGACGCCGGATCAACTGCGGGCGATCGAGGACGTCAAGGCGGATATGGAAACCCCGCACATCATGGACCGGCTGGTCTGCGGCGACGTCGGCTACGGCAAGACGGAAGTGGCCTTGCGGGCCGCCTTCAAGGCCGCAATGGACGGGCGGCAGGTCGCGGTGTTGGTGCCGAC
>JAICXR010000554.1 GCA_025980355.1 Chloroflexota bacterium
CTGGCAACGCCGGCTGGAAGCGGAACACGACAACGTGCGCGGAGCGCTCCAGCACTGGCTGGGACGAGAGGAAGCCGAGCGCGGTCTGCGCCTGGCTATCGCGCTTCAACAGTATTGGTATCTCCATGGCTACCTCGCCGAGGCCCATAGCTGGGTGCGCGATCTGCTGGCGTTGCCGACCGCCGGCAACCAGACAAGAGGCCGAGCTACCGGCTTGGTCCACCTGGGCCACTGGGCGGGCATGCGCGGCGAGAAGGCGGCGTCGGAGGCAGTAACCCAGGAGGGGATAGCGATTTTCCGTACGCTTGGCGATGAAGGCGGTATCGCCGCCGGCCTACATCGGCTTGGGTTTTTTGCCTGGGAGTACGGGGAGTACGATGAGGCGCGGCGATGCATCGCGGAGAGCCTGGCGATCCGCCGACGCCTCGGCGACGCCGCACAGATCATGAGTAGCCTTTGCTGGCTGGGGCGTGTCACCAACTACGCCGGCCAGCCCGCCGCTGCCCGCCTTTACCTGGAGGAGTGTCTGGCCCTGGCCATGCAGATGGGGAGCCAGCGGATGATTGCCCTGGCCACGGAATTCCTGGGGGAAGTCGCCGGCAATGAGGAGGACGATGCGGAAGCTGCAATGCGCTTTGCGGCCGCCCTGGCGCTCTACGAGGCATCCGGTGACAAGGCGGGCATCGGCACCGTCAACACCTACCTTGGGCGCGTCGCCTTGCAACGGGGTGATATCGAGGAAGCCCGGCAGCACTTCCGGACGGGCCTGCGCGTGGCGAACGAGATCGGCTATCGGAAGCGGCTCTGTGACGCCCTGGAAGGGCTGGCGGCGCTGGCGGCGACGGACGGGCGAGCGGAGCGCGCCTACCGTTTGCTCGGCGCGGCGGCCGCCTTACGGGAAGCATCCCGGGAGCTGGCAGCGCCGCATGAACGAGCCTGGCTGGCACGGCGCCTGGCGCCGGCGCGCGCAGCACTGGGCGAACGCGCCGTCACCGTGGAGGCGGAAGGCCGGGCCATGACGCCGGAAGACGCCGTCGCCTACGCGCGGGAGGACGAGGTCGCGTAGCGATACCGGCAAGCGTGATGGCTCAGCCACGAGTTTGGTGAGGACCAGGCGGTGCGGACTCTTTATGTGACGAGCAGAATCGCCCGCGCTTCGTCGGCCTGATCCAGCGCGAAGCGCCGCAGCGCCGCGACGCGAGCGCAAATCTCCTCGAACGGGCGCCCAAAGGCCCGCATAAGCCGCGCGCGCCGCCGCTCATCCCACAGTTCAATGACGGGTACCAACGCGAAACGCAGGCCGAACGCTGCCGACATGCCGAGGCGGACCGAGCGAGGGCTGCCGCGCCAGCCCGCCTCGCGCAGCCCGGCGACGTAGCCCTCGAAGCAGTCCTCCCGTAACGTCGTCAGGTCGTCCGTATCGACATGGAACCAGAATGCGCTGCCGGCGACGAGGGTCGCTGCGTCTTCCCCGATCGCGCCAACCCCCGCCCAGCCCCAGTCGATAGCGACCGTCTCGTCCCGTCCGTCCGGTCGCCGCCGTGTGAACAGGTTCTTACGACTGGCGTCGCCATGCTGGACGACCTGCGGCAACCGGTCGAGGGCGTGCAGGAGCGCATGACGCTCGGCGGCCAGCCGCAGGGTGCGCTCGACGAGATCGCCCGACCAGACGCGCCGAATGGCGGGCCGATCGCGCGCCGCCGTCAGTTCCGCCAACTCGGCCAAGCGCCTATCCGAGCGTCCGCGGAGCAGGCCGCGGGCGAGCCAGGGCGGACGCGGCCGGACCTGATCCGCGAGCGACGCGCCGCTGAAATTGCCCAGGTGGCGCGCCGCCAACGCATAGCGGGCGAGCGGCCAGGCCCGTCCGGCGTCCCCGACATCTTCAAGCCAGAGCCAAACCCCGTCCGACCGCTCGGTCACACCGTAGCAGCGGGGAGCCGCCAGCCCGCCGTCCAGCGCCACCAGCAGTCGGGACTGGTAGACCAGCGGCTCACGCCGCCAGTAGCTGACGTGCGTGGGGTCTCGCTGGGCCGCCGACTGCCCGATGGCCAAGCATTTAAGCACGAGCGACCAGGGGATCGGCGCGCCGCGCACATCCCCGATCCC
>JAICXR010000364.1 GCA_025980355.1 Chloroflexota bacterium
CGGCTGGAGACCCTGGTCGTGGCAGAAGCGGCGCGCCTGTTGCCGGACGAGGTCCTGCGGCAGGCCTATCTCACGCCGGAAGCGGCGGAAGAGCGCATCGTGCCGGCCGGCAGCCCCTACCCGCCGGCCAGTGGTGGGCTGTCGGAGCTGAACGACACGCTGGCCGGGATGGGTGATAACCGGGGAAGCAACAATTGGGCTGTCGCCGGCCGGCGAGCCTCCACGGGGAAGGCGCTGCTCTGTAGCGACCCGCACCAGGCCTTCTGGCTGCCGGCGACCTGGTACGAATACGCCTTGCACGGCCCGGACGGCAACGTGGCCGGCGCCGGCCATCCCGGCGCGCCCGGCCTCTGGTGGGGCGCCAACGGTGCCATCGCCTGGGGGATCACCAATAACGCGTCCTCCACGCGGGACCTGTATGTTGAGGAAGTCCACCCGGACGATGCGCGCCGCTATCGCGATGGCACGACGTGGCGGGAGTTCGCGGAGCAGGAGATTACCATTGCCGTGCGCGGCGAGGAACCGCGTCGCCACCAGTTGCGCTCCACGGTCCGCGGGCCGATCATGAACGAGGTCCTGCCGGCGGTGACGAAGGGCGGTGATCCGCCCCTCTCCTTGCGCTGGGTGGGGCAGGAGCATCTCGACGACGCCCGCGCCTTGCTGGCGATCAGCCGGGCCCGCGACTGGGCCCAATTCCGGGCGGCGCTGCGGGACTGGTCCGTCGCCGTGTTCAACTTCGGCTACGCCGACCAGACCGGCTTCGTCGGCTATCAGTGCGCCGGTCGGGTGCCGGTGCGCGGGCGCGCCGCCCGTGGCTTCCGCCAGGCGAACGCGCCGGACGACGCCTGGCAGGGCTATGTCCCCTTCGAGGCCATGCCACGGTTGGAGGACCCGCCGCGCGGCTATATCGCCAGCGCCAATCAACGGGTGGTCGCCGACGACTATCCGTTTCCGTTCGTCGGCGCCTTCGCCGCCGGTTACCGCGCCCGGCGCATCGGGCAGGAGCTCGGCGGCACGACACCATTTGACCGCTCCCGTCTCATCGCCCTCCAGAACGACGTGAAAAGCTGCCGGGCCGAGCGACTGTGCCCACCGCTCCTGCGCGCCCTGGCGAGCACAGCCGATCCCGACGCGTCCCTGCTGCGCGACACGCTGGCGGCCTGGGATTACCGCTATACGCTGGAGAGCCCGGCGCCGGCGTTGTTCGAGACCTTCATGGGCGTCTGGCAGGAGCGGGTCGCCGCCGAACGTTTCCCGGCGCGCCTGGTCCCGCTCGTCAAAGGGCTGAGCGGCCCGGCCGCCCAGTTGCTGGAAGACGACGGCCTGCCGTGGTTCCACGGCGACCGGGCCGCCGCGCTCCACGCTGCCGCCGTGGCGGCCATGGCGCTCGTCCGGCAAAGGTTCGGTCCGGAACCGGACCGCTGGCGCTGGGGGGTGGTCCATCAGGCCCACTGGCAACACCCGCTCAGCACGCCGGCCAACGCGGCGGCCTTCGACGTCGGTCCCGCGCCGGTCAGCGGCGGTAACGACACGGTGCGCAACACCGGCGCCGGCAGCCCCCCATTTGCCGCCGGCAGCGGGTCCGAATACCGCCTGGTGGTGGACTTCGCCGAGCCGGATCATTTCTGGGCGGTCCAGAACGCCGGCAACTCCGGACAGCCCGGCAGCCGTCACTATGCCGACCAGTTTGCCCCCTGGCTGGCCGGGAAGTATCACGTGATCGAACTTCAGCGGACGAGGGTGGAGCGTGACGCCGAGGGCCGGACCTCGCTCGTGCCGAGCGGCGACAAAAGGTAGCGCGCGACCGGGCCCCGACAAGGGCGAAAGGACCACAGATGCACATCAGCGAACTCGACACACCGGTGATGCTCGTCGATCTGACGGTGTTGGAGGACAACATCCGCCGCTTGCAAGAGGAACTGACGGCGCTCGGCGTCGCCGGCCGGCCGCACATCAAGACGCACAAGATCCCGGCGTTCGGCCGCAAACAGCTCGCCGCCGGCGCCATCGGCATCTGCTGCCAGAAGGTGGGCGAGGCGGAAGTCTTTGCCATGGCCGGCTTCGACAACATCCTCATCGCCTACAACATCGTGGGGCCGTCCAAGACGGCGCGCCTGGCGCGGCTGCAGCACCTGACGCACGCCATCGCGGCGGTGGACAGCGAGGAGACGATCTGCGGCATTGCCGGCGCCGCCGCGGAGGACGGGGTCCGGGTGCCGCTCGTCGTCGAGATCGACGCCGGTGGACACCGGGCGGGCGTGCAGACCGCCGAGGAGGCGCTGGCGCTGGCGCGTCGCATCGCCGATCTGCCCAGCCTGGCGTTCGAGGGTCTCATGTGCTACCCGACCACAGACCATGTCACGCCAATCCTGCTCGAAGCGCGGGAACAACTGACGCGGGCGGGGCTGCCGCCCGAGATCGTCAGCGGGGGTGGCACCGGCGCCCAGCGTCGCGCCAGGGCGGCCGGGTTGACCGAGCACCGCTCCGGCACCTATGCCTACAACGACATGAACTGCGTGCGCAACGGCAACGCCACGTTGGACCAATGCGCGATGCAGGTGCTCGTCACCGTCGTCAGCACCGCCTCGCCGGGCTGGGCGACGGTCGACGGCGGCTCCAAGACCTTCACCAACGACAACGTCCGGGCCAATGGCCATAATGGCACGGTGCTCGAGTATCCCGACGTATTCCTCAGCCGCATGAACGAGGAGCACGGCATCCTCTCGACAGAGCAGAGCGAGCGCCGGCCCAAGGTCGGGGAGAAGCTGCGGATCGTCCCCAACCACGCCTGCGGCACGACCAACCTGCACGACTACGTGGCGGCCCACCGCAACGGCACCGTCGAGGCGATTTTTCCCATCGCCGCGCGGGGGGCGATCCGGTAGCGACAGACCACCGGTGGATACACCGCCAATGTGACCAGCGAATATTAGTGGTTGTCAACCGACCAGACGATGTCCGGGGGGCGGACGCTGGCGCAGCGCGGCCCGCCCTTGGCGTCGTTCAACCCCAGGCGTCCGACCAGCCGCTTTCCCGGCAACGACGCATCATGCAATATTGCCGGCTCAAACTGCGGGTTGGGGCAGAACCGTCGTCCGGGGAGGTCCGTGCCTTCGATCTCGACCAGCAACGCCACACTTTTCCTCCTGTTACGTCCGCCTCCGGCGCTTTAGGATAGGAGAATCGCCTGGGCGCTACAACCCTGCGCTGCTCCGCCCGGCACCGACGCCTGGGTGAGGCGCATGCGACACTACAACGGCTGGCGTGTGGGCGCTCGCTGTGCGAACGGAGATACCGGATGGATACGCCAATTGTGCAGGTCTCCCTTGATCTGACGTCCATCGCGGAGGCCATTCACACGGCGGAGATCGCCGTGCGGGCCGGGGTCGACTGGTTGGAGGCGGGCACGCCGCTGATCCTGGCCGAAGGGCTGCACGGTGTCCGCGCCCTGCGCGCTCGCTTCCCCGTCTATCCGATCGTCGCCGACCTCAAGACGATGGACGGCGGCTATCTGGAAGTGGAGATGATGGCGAAGGCCGGGGCCACCCATTGCGTGGTGATGGGCGTGGCCCACCCGGCGACGATCAGCGCCTGCGTGCAGGCCGGCCGCGATTTCGGCGTGAAGATCATGGGCGACGTCCTGGCGGCGGCGGACAAACCGGCCTGCGCGCGGCGGATGCAAGACCTGGGCTGCGACTACATCATTGTGCACACCGGGTTCGACGAGCGGCGCGAGGTGCTCGGCGCCACGCCCTGGGACGACTTGCCGGCCGTCGTGGCGGCGGTCGACGTGCCCGTGCAGGCGGTCGGTGGGTTGCGCCTGGAGGACTTGGACCGGCTGCCGGCCGCCGGGGCCCCGTTGGTGGTGGTGGGCGCGCCGCTGGTGATCGACGCCAACGCCTTCCGGGCCGCCAGCGCTGACGAAGCGCTGGAGACGGTGCTGCGCGACGTCGTCCGC
>JAICXR010000497.1 GCA_025980355.1 Chloroflexota bacterium
ATGAACATGACGTCAGGCTCGCGGCCATTGCCGCCCGGTACCGCGCGCATCGCATACGGCGCACCAATCACGCGTCCTAACGCTCGGATGCGAACGAAACCTTTGAGTACAAACAGCAAGAATTCGACAACGCGCTGGTGGACTTCCGTCGTCGACATGTAGCAAAGCACCTCACCGTTCACCCACTCCACCAGCCCATGCTCGTAGTCGAAGGCCAGGTACTCTTCGAAGGTCATGCGCAACGGGGCGGCCTCCGGGCCGGTTGCTGTCGGGACTTCCGCTTGGGCGGTTGGCGCTGCCATCGTTCCTCTCCTCACGTGCCAGGTGCAGGAATATCAGACGTGCACCCTTCAGTCTACTACTCGGCCTCCGGCAGCGCCATGCCCAACCGGGCCTCGAACTCGGCCCGCCATGTCTTGCCGTGGTCGAGGTCGTCGGCGGACAGCGTTTCGCCGCGCAGGAGTTTGCGCAGCAGCGCCAGTTCCGAGCGCGAGAAGGTCGCGGCACCCAGGACATACTCCTCGAAGGCCTCGTAGGCGACGGGAGCCACGGCCCGCGTGCAGCGGCCGATCTGCTCGGCGTAGGCCCGGATCTCTTCCTGGGCATGCGCGTCAAGGCGCAACGACAGGAAGTGGAAGCAGTTATGCAGGTTGATCTTCCAGTACCACTCCGTGTACAGGGCGTTCGGCAGCCCGATGCGGGCGATTTCCCGGGACATGCCCTGGTCGAGGTGACGGCGGTAGAGCGCATAGGCATCGGCCTGTGCCGCTTGCCAGTCCGCAATCACCGCGGCCGCCTGTTCCGTCGGAAACGGCTCTTCCGCTCGCCCCTGCCGGTTTGTGGTGCTCTGGGGCTTCACCGCGTCGGGCGTGGGCAGGTAGAACTCCTCGCGCATTTCGCTGTAGCGCCCGCTCACCTCATTGATCGACGCCGTCCGGTGCCGCATGAGTTGGCGGGCGACGAAGATCGGGGCCTTGATGTGGAACTTCAGCTCCACCATCTCGAACGGTGTCGTGTGGCGGTGGCGCATGAGGTAGCGGATCAGCAGGCGGTCGGACCGGCGGCTCTTGGTGCCGGGGCCGTAACTGATTCGCGCCGCCTGGACGATCGCGGCGTCGTCGCCCATGGCGTCGACCAGACGGACGAAGCCGTGATTGTAGACGGCAAGCGTTTGGCCCAGGAGCGCCTGGGCATCTTCCTGGTGTACCGGCATTAAACTGACCCTCCCCCGCCCCGTGCAAGGCTATCGCCCGCCATTATGGCGCGGAGAGCGGCCCTGGTGTACGATAGTCCGCGTCGCACTGACGAGGACCGGGGCACATCGCTTCGATGGGAGGAACGGCGTAGTGGCCATGGAATATGGGTCCATCGAGGGGATCGATCGCCCGGTGTCGCGCCTGGTGCTCGGCACGATGGCCTACCGGCCGGAACCGGAGGAGCGCTACGCCCACTGGGCCGGCATGCTGGATGCCTTCGTCGCCGCGGGTGGCAATATGTTCGACACTGCCCATACTTACGGCGGCGGACGCAGCGAGCAAACGTTAGGCCGCTGGCTGCGGGAGCGCGGCAACCGGGAGCAGGTGCTGATCCTCGACAAGGGGGCGCATCCGCAAGCCGGCCAGCCGCGCCGGGTGACGCCGGACGCCATCGACGCCGATATCGCGGAGAGCCTGGAGCGCCTGCAAACGGGGTACGTCGACCTCTACCTGCTGCACCGCGACGATCCGTCCGTCCCGGTCGGCCCGATCGTGGAGTGCCTCAACCGGCACGTCGCGGCCGGCCGGCTGCGGGCGATCGGCGGCTCCAACTGGACCTCGGGGCGGATCGACGAGGCCAACGCCTACGCCGACGCGCAAGGCCTGCGACCCTTCACGGCCAGCAGCCCGAATCTCAGCCTGGCGGTCGCCGGCGAGCCCCTCTGGCCGGACTGTGTCACCGTCGATGCGCAGGAGCTGCGCTGGTACCGGGAGCGGCAGTTCCCCCTGCTTTCCTGGTCGTCGCAGTCGCGGGGCTTCTTTTCCGGCCGTTTTTCGCCGGAGCAGCGCGACATCGATCCCGATGTCACGCGCGCCTTCTACAGCGACGGCAACTGGGAGCGGCTGCGCCGGGCGCGGGAGCTCGCCGCCAGGAAAGGTACGACGCCGACCCGCGTCGCGCTGGCCTGGGTTCTGCGCCAGCCGTTGCCCACCTTCCCGCTCATCGGCCCCCTGAAGCCGGAGGAGCTGGGCGACAGTCTGGCGGCGTTGCAGGTGGCGCTGTCCGAGGAGGAGAGGCAATGGCTGCAACTGGAGCGAGAGGCCCCGGCGCCGTGATCGCGCTGGATCGCGCCATTGCCGAGGACCTCGGGCAGGCCTGTCGGCGCGAATGGCTGGTCACGAACGGATTGGGCGGCTATGCCAGCGGCACCCTGGCCATGCCGACGCGGCGCTATCACGCACTGCTCGTTGCGGCGGTGGACCCGCCGGCGACCCGCTCCGTCACCCTGGCGCGCCTGGAGGGAGCGCTCCGGTTCGCCGGGCGCAGCGTGCGCCTGGATTGCAGCGAATACCAGGACGGCACGATCACGCCGGCCGGTTACCAGTTCCAGCAGCAGTTCCGCCTGGAATA
>JAICXR010000515.1 GCA_025980355.1 Chloroflexota bacterium
CCGCCTGGGTCGCCTTGCTCACCTCATCCTGGGCGACGCCGTAGCTCGCCTGGGCGTCCGAGAGCGTCTGCTGGGCGTTCGCCAGCGCCACCTGGCTCTGCTGGAGGTCCTTGGCGTTCTGCGCCGCGACCAGCTGGACGTTCTTCTGGGCGTTGGCCAGGTTGGCGTTCGCCGAATCTACCGCCTGCTGGGCGACGGCGACCGCCTGGGGCGTCGGGCCGGCCTGCAGCTTCGCCAGTGCCGCCTGCTGCTGGGCCAGCTGGCTCTTGGCCTGGCTGAGGCTGTTCTGGAGGTCGGTCGTGTCCTGCTTGGCCAGCACCTGGCCCGGCTGGACCGTCTGGCCCGGCTGAACGAGGATCTGGCTCACCTTGCCGGTCTGTTTGAAGCTGAGCGGCATTGAGGTCGTCACGCTGATCGGCCCGGTCGCCGCCACCGCCACCTGCACGTTGCCGGTCGCCACGGTCGCTGTCTGGTAGGTGGGGGCGGCAGCCGTCTGCGTCTTCTGCCGATAGAAGAGGACCCCGCCCCCCACCACCAGCACGGTGATCAGGGCGAGGGAGAGTACCCGCCACGGGACGGCCAGCCCCCCACGCGGCGCCACCTGTTGTCCAAGCATGCTGTGACCTCACTTTCTGTCGGGCCCTCGTCGCCCGATTCGGCCGCGCAGATCGTGGGATCCCGGTCGGCCCATGCGCCGCCCCATGCGGCGCCTAGACAGACAGTACGGGGGGCGGTTAAGAAATCGGACGGTGGAAAATGAGAAACGATGAGAGCCGCACTCCGGTTTGCGATGGGCTCCGCCGCAGGCGCAGGCGCAGCCGCAGGCAGGGGCGGCAGCATGAGGGGATTATGACTGATGCGGTCGTTAGCCTACCGCGGCGATCTCCGTGATGCGCTACGCCAGAAAGCGCAAAAGGTTGTGCTGATCCGCCGGACGGACCGCGTCGAGGTGCCGTCGAAGCCGTCGCACCAGCTCGCCGAGCAGCGTCCGCATCGGCGCACAGATGATGCCGGCATGCTCGCGTCCCTGCGCTTTCCAATCACGATCCAGGACGACGTAATGTGGGATGTTGTGGATCAGGATGGCCCGGCCGTGCTCGGCGGCGTAACCGAGCTGCCAGTCATCAGACAGCCGCCTCCCGGCATTGCCCTCATCTCGACAACTCGCGACGTCGTAGCGTAAGCGCTTGAGTTGCTCGGCCACTCGCACGTCGACGTCTTCGTCGGTGTAGACCCGGATGCGGGGCTCACTCAACGGGTGACAAGCAGTTCCAGGAGCGCGCGCTCCTGGTGTGCTTCTTCCGCGGCCATCTCCTCCGGGTGTGCTTCGGCATAGGCCAGGGCCGCGTCCACCTGCACGGTGTCGAGATGAGGCAATGCGGTAATGACGTCTTGAATGTCCCCGCCCGCGAGATCATATTTTGCGATGATTGATAACACCGGGGTCCGAGTGCCAGCGATAACCGCCATGCCGCCTTGTACGCCCACATAGTGTGCGACGTACTGGTCATACCAGGCCATACGTACCTCCAGGCGCGTCATTGCCCGCGATCCCGATGCTACGTGCTACCAGAATACATCTGGCCGGTACCCGCCACCGTCACGGACAGCGCAATCCTACCCGCCCAGCGCAGCGCGATCGATATCACGTCCCGACTCCGGCCGCCGGGCGCGATGCCGGCGCGGCCACGGCGAGCGGCAGAACGACCGTCACAGTCGTCCCGACGCCCAACGTGCTGGTGATGTCCACCTTGCCGCCGTGATTCTCGACAATCGCCCGCACGATGGCGAGGCCAAGGCCGAGGCCGCCGCCGCCCTGCCGCTCCCGGGCCTGGTCGGCGCGGTAGAAACGATCCCAGATGTGCGGCAGGTGGTCCGGCGGGACGCCCTCGCCCGTGTCGGTTACCGAGAGCCGCGCCTTTTCCTTAGGTGCGCTGTCGGCGGCGCTCGCCACCGTCACGGTGATCGTGCCGCCGGGCGGCGTGTGGGCCCGGGCGTTCGTGCAGAGGTTCAGGAGCACCTGGTGCAGCCGGTCGGCGTCGCCCAGCACCGTCACGGCGTCGGGGGGCGCCTGCAAGCGGACGGTCAATTCCGGCGCGAGGAGGCGCGATTCCTCGACGACCTGCCCCGCCAGCGCCCGCAGATCGACCGGTGCAAGCGTCAAGGCCGCTTTCCCGCGAGCATCCAGGCGGGTGAGCATCATCAGGTCGTCCACCAGGCGCCCCATGCGCTCCGTCTCCCCCTGCAGGAGCCGGAGCAAGCGGGCCCGCGCCGCCGGGTCGGCGCGGTCGGCGCCGAGCACCAGCATTTCCATCCCGCCGGCCAGCGCCGTCAGCGGCGTGCGCAGCTCGTGCGACGCATCCGCCAGGAACCGTCGCTGGCTGGCTAGTAGGGAGGCCAGGCGATCCACCATGTCGTTGAAGGCTTCCGCCAGGTCGGCCAGCTCGTCGTGGCTCGCCGGCTCGCCCACTCG
>JAICXR010000136.1 GCA_025980355.1 Chloroflexota bacterium
GCCCGGGTTCGGACCGCGCGACCGGGCTCCATCGAGACTCGCGAACAAGTGGCCGCGGTGGAGCGGTACGAGCGCGATCTCGCCGAACGAGATCGTGCGGACGTCCGCGCCTGCCCCCAAAGGAGCAGGCTACGTTAACGAAGCACGCTGAAGCGCGCTGTGTTTCCGCTCAAGCAGACGCCAGTCGTTTTTCGAACAGTCGCGCGCTCCACGTCGGACCCGCGACTGTCCCGCGCTCGCGGAAGCCAGCGGCAAGATAGTAGCGACGCAGTCCCTCGTTTTCCCGCATACAATCGAGCCGTAGGTAAGTCTTGCCACGTCCGAGCGCGACAGGCTCCGCCCATCGCAAGAGAGCCAGCCCGAGGCCGCGGCCACGGTAGGCAGGTCGGATGGCCAGACGATGGATGTACAGGGCGTCGCCCGAGTCGTCTCCCCAGATGGTGGGATCGGCCGTTTGCAGCCGCAGTGTCCCTGCCGGCTGTCCATTGACCACGGCGAGGTAGACCTCGCCGCGCTCGATCGCCTCAGCGACCGGGCCGCGCTCGACCGATGCTGGCCACTGGTCGATGCCGCGCGCCGCAAGCTCGCGTGCCGCTTCCTCCAAGATCGTGCAGACCCGGTTCACGTCCGATGGCTGGGCAGGTACAACGTGGAGAGGGCAATGATTTGCGATGCTCATCGCCAGCAATTACCGGGCGAGATCGGCCGCGAGGGTGACATGCGTATCGGCTTGTCACGCGCAATCCCTGGCATCCAAGTCGCCGATTCAAGCAAATCGGCAAGCGCGACCCGTACCAAGGAAGTCGGCTTCAACTCCTTCATTTAGGCGGCCTGTCAAAGGGGGATATGAACACACAAGTCGCGCCATTCCTCTGGTTCACTCGCTTCCCAGATCAGCAGGAGTTCCTGGATTGATACGCCGATCGGGAGCGTTTGGGAGACCAGCAGCACGCCGGGACTATGCCGTCCGGAAGCCAGTAGGTCGGCAAAGTGATCGGGCAAGGTGTGCACGTCGTGGCTGAGGAGCAAACGGTTATGGTTGGCAGCGTAGACGAGTACGGCTGGGTCCAGCCAGCGTAGGATGGCCGCCTCGGCCGCGGTTTGGATGTTCAGAGCGGGCCGCTGTCGGCGGAGGCCCGACACGATCGGCGCTCGGAAGTTCTCGTCCGCCAGAAAGCGAATGTGCTTCCCAGCCTCGTTCAACGGCGCGACGGTCGGGGCGCCTGAGGTGCCGGGTCGCCGCTAGCCGCGACGCCGCGCACCGACTGGGTATCTTCGACGGGGCGCGGGCGCGCCGCCGCTAGCCGCTGGCGCATCCTGGCATAGAATTCAGGACGTTCCTGTTCGGCCGCCGCGCGCCGAGTGCGCCAGAGGTCCTCCGTATCACGCAGGTACCGATCCATGTCTTGCGGATGTTCAAGGTGATAGGCAATGGCGCCGTAGATAATGGCAAGAGGCACGCTCGGGAAGTCTTGCTGAATCTCCTCTGGCGTCTGGCCGCCTCGCCAAAGCAGGATGATGGAGTCGAGCGTGACCCGGCTTGGGCCAACGTAAAGATTGCCGTCACGCGCTTGCACGTATGCCGAGTTCATAAGCCGTCACCTTGCTTTCTAAGCGCCGTATCGCTCAAGTCTACCGTCACGATGGCGCAGACCACGTTCGCTTCCGACGACCGGACCTGTGCGACCCGCAGGGGACGATGATTTGCGGTGCTCATCACGGGCAATCTCCGGGCGAGGCCCGCCCGAGCGTGACCTCGAAGAACGGGTGCTCCGGGTCTCGCTCCGGCTGGCCACGGTAGCCGAGCCGGGCATAGAAGGGTAACGCCGCCGCACTCGCTTGCCATTCGAGCCAGTCGGCGCCGCGCTCCGTTGCCCACCGCAACACCGCCGCGAAAAGGAGGCGGCCGACGCCGTGACGTCGGCAGGCTGGCGTCACGAATAGGTCGTTGAGGCGCACGCTGCTGCGCCCGGCGCGCAGGTGGACCGGCCCCTGGTGCGCCCAGGCGTAACCGGCGAGTTCCCCTTCCGATACGGCAACGGGCAAGAACTCGGCGTCGTACCGTATGGCGCGCCCGAACCGTCGCACCGCGTTGCTTGAAGCATCCACCTGTCCCATATCGACCAGCAACGGCCACAGCCGGTCCCAGTCCTCCTCGCAGGCCGGCCGGACGATAACGGCAGATGACGCTTGGTCGGTCATGGCGGGCTCCGGTCAGCGAACTAAACAGAGCGTTACCGCTGGTGGCGCGGCCGCACGCGGGCGAGCACATGCCCTGCCGCCGCGGCGGCCACTCCCGCCCCGATGGCGGCCGCGGTGCGGGTGGCCCGGCGGGTCGCTCGCTTGGTGTGGTCGGCGTAGCGCCGCTCGGGGTACGCCGTTGGTGATGGCGCGCCTTGCAGCGCCATCTGCAACACTTCCGCCAGGTGCAGGGCGCGGCGATTCGTGGTCTGGGCGATCTGCTCCCGGCAACTGAAGCCGTTGCTGATCACGTAGGTCTCTTTGCCCGCCTCCCGCACCGCCGGCAGCAGCACACGCTCGCCGCAGGCGATCGAGACGTCGTACTTGCCTTGCTCGAAGCCGAACGCCCCCGCCATGCCGCAGCAGCCGCTGTCCGGCATCTGGTAGTCCAGCCCCAGCTTGCGCAGAATGGCCTCGTCGGAGGCCATGTCCAGGACCGATTTCTGGTGACAGTGTCCGTGCAAGATCGCCTGGCCGGCGAGCTTCGGTATCTGGAACTGCGGCGCGCGCTTCGTGAGGAACTCGCCAAGCATGAAGGTCTGCTGCTTCAGGCGCTGGGCGTCCTCGTCGTGCGGCAAGAGGTTGCCGAGCTCGTCGCGGAAGACGGAAAGGCAACTCGGCTCCAGCCCCACCACCGGCACGCCGGCCCGAATCTCCGCCTGCAACGCCTTCAGCGTGCGCTTGAGGAGCCCCTTCGCCGTCTTCAGCATCCCGAAGTCGTAGAGCGGGCGCCCACAGCACAGGCTCTGCGCCGGCACGATCACCCGAAAGCCGGCGGCTTCCAGCACGTCGACCGCCGCCAGCGCGGTCTCCGGGTGGAAGTGGTTATTGAAGGTGTCGGCCCAGAGGATCACCGGCGGGCGGTTCGGATCGGCGCTGGCCCGCTCCCGGAACTGCTCCTTGAACGTGCGCGGCGCGAAGGCCGGGACTTGGCGTTTGGTGGAAATGCCGGCAACCCGCTTGGCGAGGGTGCGTAGGAGCGGGGCGTGGGTCGTGAAGTTGACCAGCCCCGGCGCGTGGGCGGCCAGGCGCGCCCACCAGTAGATCAGGCCCATGCTGTAGGCCACGACCGGGCGCAGACGGCCCTCGTAATAATGGGAGAGGAACTCCGCCTTGTAGGTCGCCATGTCGACGTTGACGGGACATTCCGCCTTGCAGCCTTTGCATGCCAGGCAGAGGTCCAGCGCCTCGTGGACGCTCTCGTCTCGCCAGCCGTCCTGGATGGGACTTCCCTGCAGCATCTCGAACAGGAGGTGGGCGCGTCCGCGGGTGCTGTATTGCTCCTCGCGCGTCGCCATATAGCTGGGGCACATCGTCCCCGCTTCGTGACGCCGGCACTTGCCGACGCCGACACAGCGCAGGGCGGCGTTGGCGAAGCTGCCGCCGTCGTCGGGGAACTGGAAGTGGGTCTTCGGCAACCAGGGGTTGTAGGCGACGCCGAGCCGGAGGTTCTCGTCCATTTTGTACGGGTCGACGATCTTGCCCGGGTTCAACTTGCCCTGCGGGTCCCAGATCGCCTTGAACTCGCCGAAGGCGCGCACCAGCTCCGGACCGTACATCTTCGGCAGCAGCTCGGCACGGGACTGCCCGTCGCCGTGCTCGCCGGAGAGCGACCCGCCGTAGCCGAGCACCAGGTCGGCGGCCTCCTCCATGAACTGGCGGAACTCGGCGATGCCGGCGGCGGTCTTCAGGTCGAAGTTGATGCGAGTGTGGATGCAGCCCTGGCCAAAATGGCCGTAGAAGGAGCCGCCGTACTGGTGCCGGTCCATGAGCTTGCGCAGGTCGCGCAGGTAGTCGCCGGTGCGTTCCGGCGGCACGGCGGAGTCTTCCCAGCCCGACCAGTAGTGTCCCTTGCCGGGGATGATCGCCGTGCCGCCCAGCCCCGCCTCGCGCACCTGCCAGGCCTGCCGCGCTTCCCGCGGCGTTGCCGCCAGGCGCATCGTCGGTGGATGGGGACGGCCGCGCAGCGCCTCCATCAGGCCGTGGGCCTTCTGTTCCGCTTCCTCCTTGGTGTCGCCACCGAACTCCACAAGGAGCCAGCCGCCGCCCTGGGGCAGCAGGTCGATATCCTGCCGATACATGCCTTTCGCCCGGAGCGAGTTCGTGAGGTGGTCGTCGAACCCTTCCACCGCCGTCGGGCTATGTTCCAGGATCAGCATGACGTCGTCGGCGCCGCTGGCGGCATCCGGATAGCCCAGCACCACCAACGACCGCACCGGCGGGCTCGGGACCAGGTTGACGGTCGCTTCCAGCACCGTGACACAGGTCCCCTCCGTGCCGACGAGCGCGCGGGCGACGTGGAAGCCGTTCTCCGGCAACAGTTGGTCAAGGTTGTAGCCGGACACCCGCCGGGGGATCTTCGGGAAGCGTTGGCGAACGAGGTCGCCGTAGCGGTCCCGCAGCGCCTTCAGCGCGGAGTAGATCTCGCCCCGCCGGCCGCCCTCGGCGATGATCCGGGCAAGGTCGGCGTCGCTGGTCTTGCCGACGCACATGCGCAGGCCGTCGTAGGTGAGGATGTCCAGCTCCTCCACGTTGTCGACGGTCTTGCCGGCCATCACGGAGTGCGCGCCGCAGGAGTCGTTGCCGATCATGCCGCCGAGCGTGCAGCGGTTGTGGGTGGAGGGATCGGGGCCGTAGGTGAGATGGTGCTGCTCCGCGGCGTCGCGCAGGTCGTCCAGCACCAGCCCCGGTTGGACCCGGGCCAGCCGGGCCTGAGGGTCAATGGACAGCACGCGGTTCAGGTACTTGGAGGTATCGACGACCACGGCGACGTTGCAGCACTGGCCGGCCAGACTGGTGCCGCCGCCCCGCATCAGTACCGGCGCGCCGTACCGGCGGGCGGTAGCGACGCTGGCAACGATGGCTTCGACCGAGCGCGGCACCACCACACCGATCGGCACGTGCCGGTAGTTCGAACCGTCGGTGGCGTACAGCGCCCGGCTGCCGTCGTCGAAGCGCACCTCGCCGTCGACGGCGGCGGCCATCGCCGCCGCCAGCCCGGCGGCGTCCAGGGTCGCCGCCCCGTCATTCCTGATCGCCTCATCCACGGTCTCACTCCGCTCGCCAGCGCTCGTCACTCCCCCGTCGCCGCCCCTTCCGGAATCTTGCCGCTCCCCTGGCGGCTGGAAAAGGCGTCGCGGAACTCGTCGTGGAGGATAGCAAACGTGACGACGGCGATCAGGAGCGAGGACACCAGATTGAGGATGCGAAAGATGATGGTGACGGACACGGCTTTGGTCGTCTCCATACCTAAGGCCGTGAGGGCGCCGACGCCGGTAATCTCCTGGACGCCGATGTCCGTCGGCACCGGGAGGATAAGCCCGACACCCAGGCCGAAGAGATAGGCGGACATGGCGTTCCAGATCGATACGTTCGTGTTGCCAAGCGCCCGGATCACGATGTAGTACTCGGTGCCCGCCGCGGCGAGGTAGACCACGGCAAGCCCGAGGCCGATGGCTAGGCTCTTCGGCGTGACGAAGGTCTCGGCGCCCTGGATGAAGGTCTTCCCCTGCTTTGCCGCCCACTGATAGAACTTTCGTTGGCCTAGCCACTCCGGCGGATGGGCGTGAATATCCAGCTTCACGACGATCAGCGCGGCGATGATCACGGCGAGGGTGCCGACGATGAGCACGGGGCGCAGCCAGGCCCAACCGGAAATGCCCGCAACGATCAGATAGACGACGGCAACAACCACTTCCAACAGGACCGTGATGGTGGTGCCGGAGGCGGTATAGGCGACGGCCACGCCCTTTTCCCGCTCCAACAGGTAGTTCTGGAAGTAGTTGCCCGCCGGTAGGCTCTTCGCCGCCTCGCCACCCACAAAGGCGAAAATGCCGCGGCGGAGGTCAACCTTCACTTTCATCCCCCGGAGGAAGTAGAACCATTGGACCCCACGGACGACCTCGTAGATCACCGTCAGGAGAAAGAACAGCGCCGCGTCACCACGCGGGAAACTCACGATGTCCTGCCCGACCTTCTTGATGTCGCCGAGACTGAGGACGAAGCCGATGAGGACCACGGCGAACACGGCGGGGACGAGGATCTTCGGCTTGAAGATGCCGAGCAGTTTGCTATTCATCGCCAGCCGTGCCGCCGTCGCGGCACGGCTCACCTCCCCTGAACATCGTCGTTTCGCGTCTCCGTCAATAATCCTTGCTAGATAGCAAGGTCTGTGCCCGACATTTCTCCGGTTGCTCGTGTCACCGCTGCGACGCTCGTTCGTCTCAGAAGGTGCCGGTGAGGCACCGGATACGTCCGGAGCTGCGGTTGGCCGGTGGCCGGCATCGTCCCGGGCCGGGTAGTCTGTGACGGATCGCCGTTGTGACGGCACGAACGCTAGAACGGCGATATAGTGTTGGATTGGTTGCAGACTGCGCGTCTATCCCGGTGCCTTGGCTTGACCGCCTTGCTGGTATTGGCGCTCATGCCACCGGCTGCGGAGGCGATGGGCAAAAGCCGCCCACCGACGCGCCAGCAGGGGGGGGCGACAGTCGCGGACCCACCCGCGGCGAAAAACCCGTTCGGCATCGTCGACGCCTTCCAATATCCGCAGCAGCGCGCGGCCTCCGGCGCGGGCTGGGAACGGGTCGAATTCTGGTGGAATGAGATTCAGCCGGACGACTCGACCGAGCACCTGCCGCCGCAGACGATCTCCGATGCCCAACTCCAGACTGAGCTCGCCGCTGGGATGTCGGTGGTTGGCCTGCTCGGCAATCCGCCGGCCTGGGCGACGCGCGATGGCTCGACACCGGCCAACCTTGATCTCCCGATCGACGATCCGCGCAATGCCTGGGCATCGTTCGTCCGCTATATGGTGACGACCTACGCCGGACGGATTAATCAATGGATCATCTGGAATGAGCCCGACATTCCGGCCGGGATGCTAGGTTCCACTTGGGCGGGCACCGTTCAGGAGTACTATGAGTTGGTCAAGGACGCCGCCGAAGTGGCGAAGTCCATCGACCCGAACGAACAGATCATCGTCGCCGGCACGACGTACTGGGTCGATATCACGCGCAACCAACCGCTCTTCATCGACCGGTTTGCCGCGGCGGCCGCCGATGACCCCACGGCTGCGGCGAACAACTACTACTTCGACGCCGTTGATCTGCACGTCTACAGCCGCGCCTCGGATGTGCGGACAATCGCCCAGATCTATCGCCAGACGTTGCAGAGCCACGGCATCGACAAGCCGCTCTGGCTCTCGGAGAGCAACGTCGCCCCCTACGACGACCCGGCGACGCCGCGCACCGCGGACCTCATGCACGACACGATGGCCGAGCAGGCGAACTTTGTGATCGAGGCCTTTGCCTACGGGCTATCCGCCGGCGTGCAACGGCTGAGCATCTACCGCATGGCCGATGACCCGAACGACCAGAGTGGGCCGTGGGGCCTGTTGCACAGCGACGGCACGCCGCGCCCCGCCTTCCAGGCCTTCCAGACGGCCGTCCGGGAGTTCTCCGGCGCTACCGGCGTGGAGTACCACGAACAGCCCTACCTTGCCACACTCAGTTACGACCAGGGTGCGGACAAGGTGTGGCTCTTCTGGGCCACCGGCAACGCTCCGGTGACCGGGTCGGCGCCGCTGGTCGGCAACGCGGCGGTGGTGTTCGATAAGAACGGCGCGAGCACCGCCGTCAATCTCCCGCTCACCGGCGTCCAGCCGGCAATCGGCGTGCCCGTGCCGGCCTCCGCCTCCCATAACGACGATGGAGGCCCGCAGA
>JAICXR010000072.1 GCA_025980355.1 Chloroflexota bacterium
CAAAGATGAGCAGGGGCTGCTCGGACCGCAACGGCGAGCCGAGGCCGGCCGTCAGCTGGTGCGGATGGAGCGCGAGCGACGCGGCCTGGCTGAAGGGCCCGGCCGGTTGCGGCATCGTGCCCTGGCAACGGATGCCGAAGAGGTCGTCCAGCCCCGGCGTGCCCATGCCCACCAGGACGCCGCCGGCGCGTACCCATTGCTCCAGGGTCCCCGCCAACGGTGCCGATAGCTCGGCGGGCGCCTCGCCCAGCAGCAGCGTCGAATACTGCGCGAGGGTGCCGGCGTCGGCGAGCGCGGCAAGGGAGACTTGCTGGACCGGTAACCCCAGCTGCTCGGCGATCTCGGCCAGATACACATCCCAGTAGTTCTCGCCCCGCTCGTTCGCGGCGGTGTGCAGGTCGAGGTCAGAGAGATAGCCGGCGGCAAGGGGACGCGCCATCCGTTGCGCCCTTCTCATCTCGGTCGTACCGGTGGCGTTCCACATGGTGAAACGCGGTTCGGGCTGGTGGTACTGTAACAGGAACAAGCAGGGGAGTCAAGCCCCGGCCGGGGCTGCCGGCGGGCGGTGGGATCGCTATAGTATGCGCTAGGCAACCTACATGAGGAGCAGCGATGATCATCGATGTCCATTCCCACGTCCCGCCCCGCGAGGCGCCGGGCGCGGCCGGCGCCCGGATCAACACCCTCTCCCGCCCCGACAAGGCGGTGGACTGGACGGCGGGGCCGGACCGCTATCTGGCGGCGATGCAGGCGGTGGACCGGGCGATCTGCTTCAACATCGCCGGCGATCCCCGCCCGGGCGCGCGCGGTGATTGGCGTGTGCGCGCCCGCCAGGTCAACGACGACACCGCCCGCTTCGTGCGCGAAAACGGCGCCAAGTTCATCGGATTCATGACACTCCATCCCTTCGAGCCCGATGCCCTGGAGGAGCTGGAGCGGTCGCGCGGCGACCTCGGCCTGCGCGGCATCAAGTTCGGCCCCAACTACCAGCACTTCGACCCGCTCTGCGCCGAGGCGATGCGCCTCTACCGGCGGGCGGAGGAGCTCGGCCTGCCGGTGCTCTTCCACACCGGCACCTCGCCCGAGCAGTTCGCCGAGTTGGATTGGGCCCATCCCCGCCACATCGACCACGTCGCCATCGCCCATCCCGAGCTGCGCATTATCCTCGCGCACATGTCCCACCCCTGGCAACGCGACTGCATCGCCGTGATCCGCAAGCATCCCCACGTCTACGCCGACGTCTCGGCGCTCTTCTACCGGCCCTGGTCCTGGTACGACTGCATGCGCCTGGCCACGGAGTGGAGCGTCCTGCCCAAGCTCCTGTTCGGCTCCGACTACCCGGCCGCCACGCCGCAGGAGACGATCGACGGCCTGCGCGCCGTGAACGACATCCCCCGCCAGACCGGCCTGCCGTCGGTGCCCGAACAGGAGGTCGAACAGATCATCACCCGCGACAGCCTCTCCCTGCTCGGACTGGCCTGATGCGCATCACGCGGATCGAAACCTTCACCGTCGTCGTGCCGGTGCGACCGGGGGCCTGGCACAGCCCGGCCTTCGAGCCGGAAGGGTACCAACGCGGCGGCGTGTTCGTCGCCATGGAGTGGCCGAAGGTGCCGACGACGATCCTGCGCGTCCACACCGAGAGCGGCCTGATCGGCCTCGGCGAAGCCCACCGCGGCATATCGGCCGGGGCCATCGGAGCCTGGTCCCCCTATTTCGTCGGCCACGACCTTGAGGAGTTTACGCTGCAGGACCTGCCGGTGCAGGGGTTCGCCGGGCCGGAAGCGGCCTACGATGCCTACGAGATGGCGCTCTACGACCTCACGGGCAAATTGCTCGGCCTGCCGGTCCACCGGTTGTTCGGCGGCGCGTTCCGCCTGCGCGTGCCGGTGTCCTGGTGCAGCGGCCGCCAGACGCCGGAGGACGCCGCCGCCACGGCGCGCAAGGCCGTCGAGCAGGGCTACCGCGTGCTGAAGATGAAGGCGACGGCCGATGACCCGCTCGCCGATCGCCTGCAGGCGATTCAGGGGGCGGTCGGCGACGCCCTCGTCGTGAACGTCGACCCCAACCAGCGGTTCTACCAGCCCTACCGCCTGATCGCCCTCGTCAACGAACTGCGGGAGCGCGGCATCCGCAACGTGGAGTGCTTCGAGAGCCCCTTCAACCAGGGCAACCTCGACTGGTATCGCCTGGCCCGTCAGCAGATCGGCACGCCGCTCGCCTTGCACCTGGGCGCGGCCGGCGCGGTGGCGGAGGCGGTGAAGCACGAGGCCTGCGATTGGCTGAACCTCGGCGGCTCCATGGTGAACTTCTACAAGACGGGGGCGATCGCCGAGGCCGCCGGCATCCCCGTCTGGCACGGCTCCGGCGTCGGCCTCGGCATCAGCGAGGCGGCCTACGTCCACGTCTGCGCCGCGACCCGCGCTTGCACGCTCACCAGCGACATCGTCGGCGAAAAGCTCCGCGTCGACGACCTGATCACCCGCCCGCTGGTGTTCCATAATGGTGTGGTGGACGTGCCCCAGGAGCCCGGTCTGGATGTGGAGCTGGACATGGAGGCCATCGAACGGTACGGGATCAAGCCGGCCGGAGCGGCCCGCTGACGATCTCACAAAGGGCATCGCGGATACGGTGAATTGCTCAGTGGCGGACGATCTCGGCATCGACAGCCGCCGCGAGGGCGGGAAGATCGTGTGTGATGACATGCCACACCTGGTCCAGCCGGATCTCCATGTAGCCATGGGCCAGGACGTTCCGAAAGTCGCTCACCTGCCGCCAAGCGATCGTCGGGTGCCGAGACTTGACCTCGTCCGACAGGTGCGCGGCAGCGTCGGCCAGGGTCTCCATTCGGCGGAGTACGGCATCCTGCGTCCGAACATCGCCGGTATAGGCCGCCTCACCGTCCCTCGTGTATAGTTCGACCCGGTCGATGCTCTCACGAATGAACTTGAGGTAGACCTGATCATCCCTCACAGCGGCACGGCTTCGCCGAGTATCTGCGCCCGCAGACGTCCCAGACCGGCGCTATCCACGATGTCCACGTCGCGCTGCAACACAGCGGTGAGGGCGCGACGGAGATCTTCCAACAAGCCGAAGTAGGCGAAGCCCTTGGCATCGGTCACGATGTCGACGAGGAAGTCGATATCGCTCCGCTCATCGGCCGCACCACGCGCCATCGACCCGAACACGCGGACGTTGTGTGCGTCGTACGCCGAGGCGAGATAAAGGATCTCGGATCGTCGCGCCCGGAGCTGCGCCAAGGTCATCCCAGCTCCATCAGTCCGCTGGTTGTCCGTCCCCGTTGTGGCCAATCCGCCATCCATGGGTGACACCTCCCGGTCAAGCTAAATGCTGTTCGGATATACCTATCAGGACTGGCACGGCCGTTCTGGCGCACCTCGTCCTGAAAAGCAGCAGTCCCATGGTACCGCCATCACGCCACGTCGCGGCCGAAGGTGAGAAATTCAATTGACAACGAGCGACGAGACTCCCGCGCTGGAGCGGAAGACGCTGCTCCTCCGCCTGGACCCGGCGGTCCACGACGCCCTTGCTCGTTGGGCCGGGGACGAGCTGCGGAGCACCAACGCGCAGATCGAGTTCCTGCTGCGCCGGGCCCTCGCCGCGGAGGGACGGTTACCGAGCACGGCCGGCCGTGCCCGCCCGCGGGGCCGGACGCCCAAGGAGCCGCAGAAGGTCTAGCCCCAGCGCCGCTGCTCCGCCAATAGCGGGTCGCCCCCTTACCGCTGGGTGGTGTGCGTGAAACTTTCGGCCGTCCTGCCAAGCCAGGCGGACACCGTGACCACGAGCCTCACGTCCATACGTCCTCCCTTCGCCAGCCGGGTGAGCATGGCGGGCGTGCAACCGCCAATCTCTCGCGCCACATCCGTCCAGGACATGGCAAGCGAGCGCCGGCGCTGGTCGAGCGCCATATACACGGCCCTGGCGTCGAACCGTCGCGTCTCGGCACTGTCGGGAGGCAGGACAACCGTAGCGGACGTCCCCGGCGGGGCAGACACCTTTCCCGACATGAAACTGTCGAAGGTCCGCCCCAACCACCGAACCATGGCCAGCACCCCGTCGGCTTCCAGCGGCCCACCGCGGGCGGTTCGGGTAAGCGTCGAGGCGGCGGGACCGACCTCGCGTGCGACCTGCTGCCACGACAGTCCCCGCCGCCGGCGCTCAGCGTCCAGTGCGCCGTACAAGGCCGGGAAGTCGAATCGAACGCGCGAAATGGGGGGAAGCGACTCCTTCCCAGTAGTGCTGTCGTCCGCGATCGGATTCACCGGATCGGCTTTCCTCCCCTCACCGCAAGATGGTGTGTACGCTTGTTTCCGCCAACTCCGGCCGCGCCTCCCCGGTCGCGTGGCCGGAGCCGGCGGCCGTGCTCCAAGCGAGCGACGCCCTGGATGGCGTGGCCGTGTTTCCGGCCTTCTCGTACTCCGTAGCCGGTATCTTCGCGGACCCGCTCGCCTAACGACAGATGCGGCGACGACTCAGGTAAGGCCGTACCGCCGCCGCTCACGCCGTGTGGCGCGGGTCCAGCGCGTCGCGCAGGCCGTCGCCGAGGAAGTTCAGGCTGAGCACCGTCACGGCGATCATGAGGCCGGGTGGCAGCCAGAGCCAGGGCATCGACTGGAGGATCGTGATCGACTCCGCCGCGTTCAGCATGTTGCCCCAACTGGCCATGGGCGGGCGCACGCCCAGACCCAGGAAGCTCAACGCCGCCTCCAGCAGGATCGCCTCGGCGGTGCCGAAGGTGGCCGCCACGATCACCGGCGCGACGACGTTCGGCATCAGGTGGCGCGACATGATCCGCCAATCGCCGGCCCCGAGCACGCGGGCGGCCAGCACGAAGTCGCGTTCCCGCAGCGAGAGCAACTGCCCGCGCACGATACGCGCCGTCGGCGGCCAGCCGAGCAGGCCGATGATCAGCATCACGTTGTAGATGCTCGGACTGACCAGGGCGGCCAGCGTGATGATGATGATCAGGCGGGGGAAGGCCATAAACACGTCGGCCAGGCGCATCACCAGGCTGTCCAATCGGCCGCCATAGTAGCCGGAGATCGTGCCGAGCAGCACGCCGACCACGATGTAGAAGCCCACCGCCACGATGCCGACGGAGAGGGAGACCCGCCCGCCGTAGACGAGACGGCTGAACACGTCGCGGCCCGCCGCATCGGTCCCCAGCCAGTGCCCGGCGCCGGGCGGTTTCTCGTAGGAACGCAGGTCCACCGCGGTCGGGTTCAGATGGAATACTGCCGGAGCGAACAGCGTCAGGGCGACCAGAAGGAGCAGGAGGAAAGCGCCCAGCACCGCCAGCCGGTGCCGGCGGAAGCGCGCCCAAGCCGAGGCCCGCCGACGCGGAACGGGCAGCGCCGGAGCGACGGCCTTCGGCGCGGCTCGGAGTGCCTCCGTTTCCTTTATGTCACTTACCATCGTAGTCCTCTGGGTAGGGCCGCGACTGCGGTCTGCGGCCCCGCCCCTCCTCCCTTAATACCGCACGCGAGGATCAACGACCGCGTATAGCACATCCGCCAGGAGGCTGCTGCAGATGATGGCCACGCCGGAGAGCAGGTTTATTGCCATGATGATCGAGTAGTCGCGGCCGAAAATGGCGCTGATGGCCAGGGAGCCGACGCCGGGCCAGGAGAAGATCTGCTCGATGATCACCGCGCCGCCCACCAATGAGGGCAACTCCAGCGCCACCACCGTGATCACCGGCACCAGGGCGTTACGCAGCGCGTGGGAGAGCAGCACCGCCCGGCTGCCAAGCCCCTTCGCGCGGGCGGTGCGCACGTAGTCTTGGTGGATCACCTCCAGCATGCTGGAGCGGGCGTAGCGGATCAGGGGCGCCGCCTCCGCCAGCCCGAGCACGGCGGCCGGCAAGATCAGGTGGTGCAGCCGGTCCGGCAGCGTCGCCGGTACGCCGACCGTGCCCATGCCGGCCGTCGGCAGCACGCGGAGCTGCAAGGCGAAGATATAGATGCCGGCCAGGCCGATGAAGAATCCGGGGACGGAGATCACGGCCAGGCCGAGCGCGTTGGACAGGTAGTCCAGCCAGGAGTACTGCTTGACCGCGGCCAGGATGCCGGTCGGGATGCCGACGACCAGCGCGATCAGCAACGCCATCCCCATCAACTGCAGCGTGGCCGGCAGACGGATGCCGAGGTCGGCAGTGACGGCGCGGCGATCGACCAGCGAGTAGCCGAGGTTGCCGCGCGCCAACTGGCCGAGCCAGAGGACGTAGCGCACCGGCAGCGGCTTGTCCAGGCCGAGCGCCGCCTTCTGCTGGGCGACCCAGCCCGGCCCCAGTTCGGTCATCTCCTGCGGATCCAGCATCGCCGTGACCGGGTCGCCGGGGGCGAGGTTGATGAAGACGAAGGTGACGATCGTTACGCCGAGGAGCACCGGGATGGCGATCAGCAGGCGGCGCAGGACGTAGGGCAGCATTGCGTTAGCTGCTGACCGACCACTCTTCGGCGTTCCAGAGGAAGTTGTCGACGTAGGACGGCGGCTTGAATCCCTGGAAACGCTTGCGGATGGCCGCGATGGTGTTCGGCGACCAGAGGAAGACCGTCGGCACGTCGTCGTTGATGATCTGGGCGATCTGCGTGTAGATAGTCTTGCGCTGGGCCTGGTCGGCGGTCGCCACGCCCTGGGCGAACAGCTTATCCAGGGCCGGGTTTGCGTAGTGGGTGCCGTTGCCGCCGCCCGGCGTGAAGTTGTTGCTGTTGTAATAGTTGGCGGAAATGCTCGGCTCGGCGCGATAGACGCCGCCCCCGAAGTCGTAGAGGTCGTAGTCCGGGTTCGTCACGTAGCGTTTGGTGATCTGCGCCGTGTCGGCCTGGACGACGCTGATCGCGAAGCCGGCGTCCGCCAGTTGCTGCTGGATGACGGCGCCGTAGGCGGCCTGCTCCTTCGACGGCGAGGAGGGTTCGAGGATCGTGATCTTCTGACTGGCGTTCCAGCCGGCGTCCTTGAGCAACTGCTTGGCCTTGGCCGTGTCGAAGGCGTACTTGTTGAACTCCGGCTGCCCCATCCACTCCGGCCCGATAATCGGGGAGTTGACCAGTGTCGCCTGGCCGGCCAGGATGGAGTTGACGATGCCCTGGCGGTCGATGGCGTACATCATCGCCTGGCGCACCCGCTTGTCCTTGAAGTAGGGCCGGTCGTTGAAGATGGCGATCTGGCTGATGGACGGGCTGACGACGCTGGAGATGGTGAGGTTGGCGTCCTGCTTCAGCCGGGCCATCTCGCTGACGGGGACGACCGAATAGTCGACCTCGCCCGTTTGGAGCTGGGCCAGGGCGACGTCCGGCTGCAGGATCTTAAGATAGATGCCGGCCAGGGGCACTTTGCCGCGGAAGTAGCCGTCGTTGCGCTTGAGCTGGACGTACTGCCCCGAGGCGTAGGTGACGAAGCTGAAGGCGCCGGCGCCGACGGTCGGGGCCTGCGTGGAGAAGGGGTGGGCGCGCAACTGGTCGGGGGCGACGCCCTGCAAGACGTGCTTCGGCAGGATGCCCAGACCGGAGAAGTTGCCGAGCGTGGTGAGGAAACCGGCGTCCGGGGTGGCTAGCGAAATCTTGACGGTGTTCGGATCGGGTGCCGTCAGGCCGCTCACCGTGGGGGCCTTCTGGGTGGCGTAGTCGGCGGCGCCGGCGATGTTGGCGAGGCGCCCGGCCCAGATGCTGCCGGTGCGCTTGTCGATGGCGCGCGACAGGGTAAAGATCACGTCGTCGGCGCTGAAGGGCTGGCCGTCGGACCACTTGATGCCCGGGTGGAGGTGGAAGGTATAGGAGGTGGCATCGGGCGCCACGTCCCAGCTGTCGGCAAGGTCGGGCGTCGGCACCAGCTTGTCGCTCATCTTGAGCAAGGCGCCGAAGATCAGGCGTTCCACCTGTTGCTCCGACCCGGAGGTCGAAAAGAGCGGGTTGAACGACACCGGCGCGTCGCTGCGCCAGTAGAGGTTGAGCGTGGCGGACCCGGCCGGGGCGGCCGCGGCGGTGCTGGCCGCCGAACTGGTTGCCCCGGCGGCCGTCGCCGCCGGAGTCGCCGCGCTCGTCGTGGCGGGGGCGGTCGTCGCCGCGCTGGATGCCGCCGTCGACGATATTGTCGCCGCGCTGGCGGCGCTCGCCGGCGATGCGGCGCTGGTCGCGGTCGAGGCGACAGCGGACGAGGCCGGCGCGCTCGTCGTTGCCGCACTGGTGGTGGCGTTGACGGTCGCCGTCCCGCCGCAGGCTTGCAGCAGCGGCACCGCCGCCAGCAGCGTGAGTCCGATGAGCCGGATAAAGCCGCGCCGGGTCGCCGAACTGGGCATGGTGGTGTCCACGTGACCTCCCCTTGGTAATGCACGACGACGGAGATTCAGTTATTATTATTTTATCATACGGCCGGCGATTCGGCGACGGCGCGAAGAGAGGACCTAATGACCGGCAACAGCGCCGCCGTGGCCGCGCCGCGTTCCTTTCGGCGCGTCGTCCCCGACTATAGCTTCCAGAAGGTGGCCGGCGCCATCCGGGAGGCGATCGTCCGGGGGGAACTGAAACCGGGCGACCGGCTACCGGCCCAACGGGAACTGCAGGCGGTCTTCGGCGTCAGCAAAGTGACGGTGATCGGGGCGCTGCGCCAGCTCGAGGCGGACGGCGTGATCGCCACCCAGGTCGGGCGTCACGGCGGGGCGATCGTGCTGGACCCTTCCCGCCAGCCGCTCACCCGCGCCCTCGGCTTTCTGCTGGACATGGAGCAGGTCAATCTCACCGAGGTGAAGGAGCTGCGCGACAGCGTGGAGGTGCAGACGGCCCGGCTGGCGGCCCAGCGCGCCACGCCGGAGCAGCGTGCGCAGTTGCGCGGAGTCCTTACCCGCCTGGACACGCTCGCCGCCGCCCCGGATGGCGCTGCCGAATCGGCTTCCTACCTCGAGCTTGATCTGGAGTTTCACGCCATCCTGGCCGAGGCGTCGGGAAACCGGCTGCTCAGCGCCTGGATGCAGGTGCTCCGTCACCACCTGCTGCAGCACCCGACCCCCGTGAGCCCGCCCAAACAGCGGGTGCTGAACCGCTCCCTGCACGCCCTGCACGCCGCCGTCGGCGCCGGCTCCCCCGACGCCGCGGCCCAGGCGATGGCGGTCCACCTGGTCGACAGCTACCGCGACGTCGAGACCCAGCGCCAGGGCCCGACGCAGCGCGCCCCCCTCCCCGGCGCCCCTTCGCCGACTGGAGACGCCCATGCCTGACCCATCAACCATCGTGGCGATCGAGGCGATCCCGGTCGTCGTGCCGATCCGCGCCGACATCCGCCTGACCACCGCCCACGGCACGCGCGACGCCAGCGCCTACGTCCTGGTCAGGGTCACGACCGCCGGCGGCCACGTCGGCCTGGGCGAGGCGACCGTCGATCCGCTCTGGAACGGCGAGGACAGCGCCACCGCCCTTCAGTGCATCCGCGCCTACCTCGCGCCGGAGGTGATCGGGATCAGCCCGCTGGCCATCGAACAGATCGGGCGCGCCATGGAGCGGCGCACGAAGGCCCATCCCTTCGCCAAGGCGGCGGTCGAGATGGCCTGCTGGGACCTCGCCGGCCGGATCCTCGGCGTCCCGGTGTCGACGTTGCTGGGCGGCAAGGTGCGCGAGCGCATCGCCACGAAGTTCGTCGTGACCGCCACCACGCCGGAGCGGGCGGCGGAACTGGCCCGCCAGGCGGTCGGGCAGGGGTTCCAGACGCTGAAAGTGAAGGTGGGCCTGGGGATGGAAGAGGATATCGCCCGGGTCCGCGCCGTGCGGGACGCCGTGGGACCGACGATTAAGATCACCGTCGACGCCAACGGCGGCTGGTCCGTCCCCGCCGCCATCGCCGCCATCCGGCGCATGGAGCCCGACCAGCTCACCCTGGTGGAGCAGCCGGTGGCGCCGGGCGACCCGCGCCGGCTGGCCGAGGTGCGGCGCGCCATCGGGACGCCGATCATGGCCGACGAGAGCGTCTTCACCTTTGCCGACGCGGCGCTGCTGGTCCAGGCGGGGGCCGCGGATATCTTCAGCCTTTACCCGGGCAAGCATGGCGGCCTGTTGCCGGCGCGGAAGCTCGCCGCCTTCGCCGAGGTCAACGGCCTGAGTGCCAGCGTCGGCAGCAATCTGGAGCTCGGCATCGCCTCCGCCGCCATGGCCCACCTGGCGGCGGCAACGCCGGCCATTGACGCCGACCGCTATCCCACGGACATCATCGGTCCGCTCTACCACGAACACGACGTCGTCACTGACAACCGCTTCGTCCAGCGCGGCCACGCGGTCGCCCCCGAGGGTCCCGGCCTGGGCGTCGCGCTGGACGAGGCGGCGGTGCGGGAATACCGGGTGCAGGTGTGAAAAAGAGGAATAGCACATGTTGATCGGCTATGTCAGCGACGAGCGGTATGTTGCGCTGGCGGACGTGCTGGTGGAGTTCGAGCGCGGTGGCGAGAGCAGCGCGGTGGTGCGATCCACGCCGAACGGGGCCGTACACGCGGCGCTCGAAGCGGGAGAGTATCGGGTGACGCTGGCCCGGGCGGGCTACGGCCCGAAGCGGGTGACGATGACCCTCCCTACCGAGCAACCCCACCAGTTCCGGCTGCTCAGCGACCGGCTGCTCGGCTACGCCTGGCCGCGGGCGGTGCGCGGCGGCGAATCGTCGGAGTTCAAGGTCCATTCGGTCGCGCCGTACCGGCTGAGCCTGTGGCGCTACGGCTGGCGGAAGGAGTTCGTCCGCCTGCTGGGCTGGTTCGATGAGCACGGCCCGAACGCGACGATGCAGATCACGCCGGACGGCGACTACACCCAGACCGGCGTGCGCTGGAACACGGTCGGCTATCCCCAGCCCAACCCGCCGCAGGTCGTGGCGGCGCCGGAGCGCTCCGGCCTCTACTATGTCCACGCCGAAGCGGAATCCGGCGCCGTCGTCTCCGTCCCCGGGGTCGTCGCGCCAGCCCCGCCGC
>JAICXR010000368.1 GCA_025980355.1 Chloroflexota bacterium
GCTCTCCTCGGCGGAATGGGTGGAAGAGGCGCCCAGTGGCGGTCGGCGCGTCCTGGCGCTCGACCAGTTCGGGACCGTGAAGTTCAGCGCCGGCTCGACGGTCAAGGACGGCACGACGGACACCATCGCCAAGGCTGGCGGCCGCGCCATCACCATGGCGGATTTCTACGGCCAGCCGATCGCCAAGCCATCGGCCCTTGGTGCCGACGGCAGCAGCTTCACCGTCACCCGTCTCGCCGACTCGACGCCGGCGCAGCCGTCGCGGCGCACGGCGCCGGGCCAACTCTTCCCGGGCGGCCGTGGCAACGGCACCGGTAGCACCACCGGTAACGGCCAGGGATTGGGCAATCCCTGGCCCTCCGCCTGGCAGGGCGGACGGTCGTAGCCGCCACCAGGCCAGCGCGACGCCACCGGCGACACAATGGCGCCGGTGGCGTCGCCGTTTGACAGGTTCGCGTTTTCTGGGCAAAACTCTCCTCTGAGGGCGAACGAGGCTCGGGCCAGCGAGAAACGAGATCAGCCGCCAATACCAGAAGGAGATCATCGATGCCCGAGCAGCGGCCGAATATCGTCTTCATCATGTCCGACGACCACGCCGCCCACGCCATGAGCTGCTATGCCGCTTCGGGCGAGTATCCTGCGATCAACAGCACGCCGAACCTCGATCGCCTCGCCGCGGGCGGCATGCGCTTCGGCCACTGTTATTGCACCAACTCCATCTGCGCCCCCAGCCGCGCCACGATCCTGACGGGCACGTACAACCACGTCAACGGCGTGACGACGCTCGCCGCCAAACTCGACGGGCGGCAGGTGACGTTCCCCAAGCTCCTGCAAGCCGCGGGCTATCAAACGGCGCTGTTCGGCAAATGGCACCTCGGCCACGGTGGCGTGCACGACCCCACCGGGTTCGACGAGTGGAAAGTGCTGCCCGGCCAGGGTCTCTACCACAACCCGGAGCTGATCGACCCCACCGGCACGAGCGTCTATCCCGGCTATGTCACCGACATCATCACCGATCTCTCCCTGGACTGGCTGGAACGCCGCGACCGGGCGCGACCCTTCTGCCTGCTGGTCCATCACAAGGCGCCGCACCGTTCCTGGGAGCCCGACGAACGTCACGCGACGATGTACGAGGACATCGACATCCCGGAGCCGGTCACCTTCAACGACGATTATGAGCATCGCGCCAAAGCGGCCGCCGCCGCACGCATGCGCGTGGACCGCGACCTCAACCAGCGCGACTTGAAGCGGCCGGTGCCGGAAGGGCTGACGCCGGAGCAGGAGAAGAGCTGGAAGTACCAGCGCTACATCAAGGACTACTTGCGCTGCATCGCCTCGATTGACGACAACGTGGGCCGCTTACTCGACTACCTGGACGCCCAGGGGCTCACGGAAAACACCATCGTCATCTACACCTCCGACCAGGGCTTCTTCCTCGGCGACCACGGCTGGTTCGACAAGCGCTTCATGTACGAGGAGTCGCTGCGCATGCCGTTCCTGATGCGCTACCCGGCGGAGATCGCGGCCGGGTCGGTCTGCGACCAGATCATCCTGAATGTCGACTTCCCGGAGACCTTTCTCGATTACGCCGGACTGCCGGTCCCGGAAACCTTCCAGGGCGTCAGTTTCCGTCCCCTCTGCCGAGGGAAGACACCGGCCGGCTGGCAAACCTCGCTCTACTACCGCTATTGGATGCACCTCGCCAACCACTACGTGTATGCCCATTACGGCGTCCGTACGACGCGCTACAAGCTGATCTACTACTACGCCGACGCGCTCGGGCAGCCGGGGACGGTGGACGAGCGGAAGGAACCGGAGTGGGAACTGTTCGACCTGGAGCGAGACCCGCGCGAGCTCTTCAGCGTCTACGGCGACCCCGCCTACGCCGACGTCGTGCGCGACCTACGGGTGGAGCTGCGCCGGCTGCAACTGCAAGTCGGGGACACACCGTATCCCGGCGAGCAATGACCGTCAGCGTTGCAGCGGGCGGGTGAGGCGGGCGGTGACGCCGGCGAAGCGTCGGGCGAAGGCGGAGGTGCGGGCGGTGAGCGGCAGCCGGACGAGCGCCGTCGTCCCGGTGCCGGGCTGGCTGGAGAGGCTCAGTTGGCCCCCGTGGGCCGTGACCAGCGAGCGGGCGATGGCGAGACCCAGGCCGGCGCCGCCCTGGGCGCGGGAACGGGCCGGGTCCACACGGTAGAACCGGTCGAAGAGCCGGGCCAGGTGCTCCGGCGAGATGCCTTCGCCGGTGTCCGTCACCGCCAGACTCGCTTCGTTCCCGTGACGGGCGACCTGGACCCGCACCTTGCCACCGGCAGGCGTGTATTTGAGGGCATTGTCCAGCAGGATCAGCACCACTTGCTGTAGCCGGTTGGGGTCCGCCTCCACCGTCACCGCCGTTTTCACCGGCTCCAGGGCGAGGTCGATGTCGCGTTCGTGGGCCAGCGGCATCACCTGGCGCACGACCTTCCCCGCCAGCGCCGCCAGGTCGACCTCCGCCACGGCCAGTTCCAGTTCGTCCAGGTCGGAGCGGGCGAGCGTCAGCATGTCGTTGGTGAGGCGTTCCATGCGGACGATCTCGTGTTGGATGTC
Source organism: Chloroflexota bacterium (assembly GCA_025980355.1). Lineage (GTDB taxonomy): Bacteria > Chloroflexota > UBA4733 > UBA4733 > UBA4733 > UBA4733. The sequence goes on from JAICXR010000368.1 coordinate 2,590, forward strand.
CTCGAAGAGCTGGCCGTTGGCCGCCAGCGGCTCATCGCGGTGCTGGTGCAGGACATCGGTGGCGGCGTGGAGGACGGTGAGCGGCGTCCGCAACTCGTGCGCGGCGTCGGCGGAGAACTCCCGTTGCCGGGTATAGGCGCGCTGAATTGGGATAAGCGACCGGCTGACCAGGAAGGAGGCGCCGGCAAGGGACAGCAGGAGGCCGCCCCCGGCGCTGACGATCAGCACCAGCAGGAGACTGCGGAGCGCGCGTTCCTCCGGCTCCAGGCTCTCCCCGGTCACCAGGTAGCGGCGGCCGGCACGCCCCGCATCCAGCGGGAGAAACAACAGGCGGTCGCGCTCGCCGTGGACGGTAATGGTGGCGGCGCTGGCGGCGTTGCCGGCGGGAAGCGGCAACGGAAGCGACTGCAGATCGACCCGCTGCGGGTTGTCGATGATGACGCCGTCGGGACCGGCGTCCAGAATGAAGACGCCGCCACTGAAGTTGGCGGTGTCGACGCGGGCAACGCCGAAGTGATAGATCTCCGTGGCAGCTTCGTTGGCGCGGTTCGCGAGGGTGCGGTCGACCTCGGCCAGCAGCGTCTGACGTAGCGTGACATAGACGGCGGTGCCGACCAGCGCCAGGATCAGCGCGAGGACGAGCATGGTCCAGCCCAACAGGCGCCAGCGTACCCGCGCGAACACTGGCCTCACTCCTTGAGCATGTAGCCGGCGCCGCGCACCGTGCGGATGAGCGGATCGGCGAAGCTCCGGTCGATCTTATCCCGCAGGTAATGGATGTAGATCTCGGTGACGTTGGAAGAGACCTCGGCGTCGTAGCCCCAAACGTGCTGCAAGATCTGGTCCTTGGTGAGCAGGCGTCCGGCGTGGCGCATCAGGTATTCCAGCAGTTGGAACTCTTTGGCGGTGAGCTCGATGCTGCGGTCGCCGCGCCGGGCCTGGCGTTGTTCCAGGTCGAGCTGGAGATCGCCCACCGTGAGCACCTCGCCACCCAGGCGGCCGTCGCCACGTCGTCCCAGCGCCCGGATGCGCGCCAGCAACTCTGCCAGGGCGAAAGGTTTGACGAGGTAGTCATCGGCACCGGCGTCCAGGCCGCGCACCCGGTCGCCGATGGCGTCGCGGGCGGTCAACATGAGCACCGGCGTCGTGACCCCCTGCCGCCGCACCTCGCGGCAGATCGAAATGCCATCCATGCCGGGAAGCAATACGTCCAACACGATGAGGTCGTAGGCGCCGGTCGACGCGCGTTCCAGTCCCTCCGGGCCGTTGTCGGCGAGGTCCACCCGGTGCCCGGCGTCGGTCAGGCCCCGCCCC
>JAICXR010000109.1 GCA_025980355.1 Chloroflexota bacterium
AGGTCCGATACGCTGAAGTCGCTCTTGACGTAGCCATTGAGGTCGTCCAGGTAGGTCGGTATCTGCAGCAGCGCTGCCGGCTGTTCCACCTTCTTCCGCAGTTGCAAGAGCACCTGTTGCTGGCGTTGCGAGCGCCCGAAGTCGCCGAGGAGGTCGGCGTGGCGGGAGCGCACATATTGGAGCGCGGTGGCACCGTCCATGTGCTGCGGCCCGGCCGGGATGTAGAGCCGGCGGCTGGCGTAGATGTCGACCTTGGTGACCTGGCCGTTGGCCTGGATGTCGTCCGGGAAGTCGTCGTCTAGGATCGGGTGGAGGGCGTCGATATCCACGCCGCCGGCCGTGTCGATCACCTTGATGAAGCCGGCCAGGCCGATCCAGGCGTAGTGATCGATGTGGATGCCGAAGTCGTCTTCGATCGTCTGCCGGGCGAGGGCGATGCCGCCGCCGCCGGGGTGGTCCTGTTCGCCGAACTGATAGGCCACCTGGATCTTGTTCACGCCGTGTCCGGGGATCGGCACCCAGAAGTCGCGCGGGATCGAGAGCAGGCTGACCGTGTGGTGCACCGGGTCGATGCTCGCCACGATCATGATCTGCGTGATGTAGCTGCCCTGGAACTTGGCGTCGGTATCGCTCCCCAGGAGCAAGATATTGACCCGTTGCGTCCCGTCAAGCGAGGGAAACGCCGTCGCGGTGGGCGGCGGCGTGGGCGCGGCCGATGTCGTGATCGCTACCGCCGAAGCGGACGATCCCTGCTGCGTCGACGGCGCCGCGATCGCCGCTACCCGCGTCGGTGTGGGAATGATGCTATTGGTGAAGGTGCTGACCGGCGCATAAATGGCGCGATCGAACCAGATGGCCACCGCGACGACGAGGACCAGGACGATGCCGGCGGGGATCAGCCCGCGTGCGCCGCGCTGGCGGCGGTAAAGACGGGGCGTTGGCACAGATTCCTGTTCCTCCACGCGCTCCGCGCCGCGTCGCCGGTGCGACGATCCATGCTGATAGACGCCTCAAGCCCGTCGCTGTCACGCCAGACACAAGAACGGGGGCCAGGTGAGCAAGTTTAACACCGATTCTATTGACCGGCCGTCGCTACAATAGCGGCAATGGGCGTCGTTTGGTGCGTTGAGAGGTACGTCATATGCAGATGGGCAGCACGTCGTTGCGGGACCTGGCACAGTTGCGGGACGGACGTTCGCGGCGGGCGTCCAGCTATGACCGCAGCGGCGGCAACCGCGATGCCCTGGTCATTCCGGCGGGCGGCACGGCGGAATTGGCGCAGATTGGCGGCGCCGGCTGCGTGACGCACATCTGGACGACGATCTCCTGTCGCGACCCCTTCCACCTGCGCAAGCTGGTGCTGCGCATGTGGTGGGATGGCGAGGACCAGCCGAGCGTGGAGGCGCCGGTCGGGGATTTCTTCGGCCTCGGCCATGCCCAGCACACCTACTTTGTCTCCTTGCCCTTGCAGATGTTCGACCGCGGCTTCAACTGCTGGTTCCCCATGCCCTTTGCCCAGGGGGCACGCATCACCATCGAGAACCAGGCGGACGAGCAGGCGGTCTATTACTACTACGTCGACTACGAACAGTACGACCGCTTGGAGGGCGACCTCGCCCGCTTCCACTGCCAGTGGCGGCGGGAGAACCCGACCATCGTCCGGCCGCCGGATGCCGTGGACGACGGGCAGCAACGGCTCAACACCACCGGCAAGGAGAACTATCTCATCCTAGACGCTGAGGGGCGCGGGCACTACGTCGGCTGCCACCTCGACGTCGACCTACCGGAGCCGGGCTGGTGGGGCGAAGGGGACGACATGTTCTTCATCGACGGCGAAGCCTGGCCGCCGGCGCTGCACGGCACCGGCACGGAGGACTATTTTTGCGGGGCCTGGAACTACAACGCGCTCCAGCAGACCTTCTGCGCGCCATATTTTGGCTACCATTACAAGACCAACGCCGACTACACCGGCAAGCACTCCCAGTATCGCTACCATGTGGAGGACCCGGTCCGCTTCCAGCGCTCGCTGCTCTTCTCCATCGAGCACGGCCACGCCAACGACCGGCAGGGCGACTGGAGCAGCACCGCCTACTGGTACCAGACGGAGCCGCACAAACGCTTCCCGGCCCTCCTGCCGGTCGACCAGCGCCTGCCCTACCGCTGGGGCGGCATCGAACGCTGGCGGTGAGGGTCCGGCCAGCCGCGGTGCGCCACCTATTGCCGGGAGTCGGCGTCTTGCCGCGTACGTTCGCCCGCGACAGCGTGAGCGGCCTGGTCGGCTCGGCCCTCGGCTTTGCCCGAGCGGGCGCCGGCACGGTCCATAGTGTTGAGCTCTGGGGGCTGGCCGATCGGGCGCCCGCCTTCGACCGGTATGCGCTGGACGGCGTGCATCTGCGCGGTATCCGGCCCTGGCGGCTCGGGCGAGTCGGGCCGCTCGACCTGCGCTATCAGTTGGCGGCCGGCGCGACGACGATGGCGGCGTCGCCCTGCACGCTGCTCCACGTCCACGCCCTGCCGACGCTATTGCTGTTGCCGAAGGCGCGGCGACGCATCTTGCATCTTCACATGGCGCTGGGCCCGGCGAGCCCTTTGGAAGTCCGTCTGTTGCGGCGGGCCGATGCCGTCGTCTGTGCCAGTGAGTACCTTGCCGCCAGCTTCGCGGCACACCATCCCCGGTACCGAGGCGTCGTGCGCGTCATCCGTAACGGCGCCGATCCCGAACGCTACGCCGACGCTGAGCGGGGGGTGGCGCTGCGACGGCGGCTGGGGCTGCGGGCGGACGACCGCGTTATCGTCTTCGCCGGCCAGATAGCGCCGGAAAAGGGCATCGACCGCCTGATCGCGGCCCTGGCGCCCCTGCCGGTGGCACAACGACCGCACCTGGTGATCGCCGGCTCCGGCACGCTCTGGCATTCCCTCAGGTCGGTCGGATCTGGCGCCATGTCGGCATTTGAGCGCGAGATGCGCGAACGCAGCGCATGCCTCCCCGTGCACTGGCTCGGCAAGGTGGCAGTGAATGACATGCCGGGCGTCCTGCTTGCGGCGGATGTCGTCTGTTGTCCGTCGGTGGTCCAGGAGGGTCTGGCGACGATCAACCTGGAAGCGGCGGCCGCCGGGAAGCCGGTCATCGCTTCGCGCGTCGGTGGCATCCCGGAGATCGTTGATGACGAGACCACCGGCATCCTGGTCCCGTCCGACGACACGGCGTCGCTCGCCCGCGCGCTGACCCGGCTGCTGGGCGATACCGACCTTTGCCGGCGGATGGGCGCCGCCGCGCGCCGGAGTGTCCACACCTGGGACCAGGCTGCGAAAGAAATGGCGGCGCTGTATGCGCAGGTCGCCAGATAATGCGGGTTAGTGGACCGGGCCGCAATCGCGGCCTTACGCCCCCACCGCAATTGCGGCCCGGTCCACCCGTCTACCGCCGCAGCGCCAGCGCGCCGCCCAGCGTCATGACGACCGCCGCCACCATGCCTAGGGCGTAGAGCGCGGCGGGGGCCAGCGACGGTCCGGGGTCGGTCGGCGTCGTCAGGCTGATCGTATAGAGCACCACGGTAAACACGCCGTAGGCGATGGCGATGACGTAGCCCGCGCGCCGACGGAAGACGATCAGCCAGAAGGCGATGGCGGCCACCGCGACGCGCAAGAACGTCGTCAGCTGCAGTTGCAGCAGCGACGACTGGTACAACGTGTTCGAGACGTCACCCAGCGTGGCCTGAATATGCGTGCTGATCGCCACCGCCTGGCCGATACTGACCAGCAAGGCGGCCGCTACGACCAGCAGCAGCGCCGTTTGGGGCGTGAGTATCCGGCGCGGCCGGGCGCCGGTTGCCGGCCCCCCACCGTCGGCCCGGTCCGGCTTCCCAAGGCCCTGGACGGTGGCGCGATTCATACGCCGCACCGAGGGGACGACGTCATGCGCTCTCCTCGATGCTGATCGACTCGATCTTGTCGCCCGGCTTGGCGGCACGGCCCGGGTCGCGGGGCGTGATCTGCTTCAACACGTCCAGACCCCGGGTCACCCGGCCGAACACGCCGTGCTTGCGATTGAGGTGTGGCGTGGCCGTGTAGGTGATGAAGATCTGGCTGCCGTTGGTGTTGGGGCCGGCGTTGGCCATCGAGAGGATGCCGGGACCATCGTGCGCCAGCGCCAGTGCCCCCGGCTCGTCGTTGAAGCGGTAGCCAGGCCCGCCGCTGCCTGTGCCGGTCGGATCGCCGGTCTGCGCCATGAAGTCCGGGATGACGCGATGGAAGGTGACGCCGTCGTAGAACCCGTCGCGCGCCAGGAAGACGAAGTTGTTGACGGTGATCGGCGCCTTGTCGGCGAACAGTTCGGCGACAATGTCCCCCTTCTCGGTGTGGAACGTTGCTGTGTAGTTCTTGGCCGGGTCGATGGTCATCGCCGGCGGTGCCTGGTATTGCTGAGCCATGCTTTCCCTTTCCGTACCCGTTAAGCGTACCGCACCGCCGGGCCGCCATCGGGACGGGTGGGAGTGTCCTATACTGGAGTCAGGCAGGCATTGAGAGTGAAGCTGGAAGGTCGCCCCGTGCGCTGGATTCTTGCCCTGATCCTGGCCGCCGTGCTGCTGCTCTTCCTCTCGGCCGACGCCGGGCTGTATGTCAACTACCTCTGGTTCCACTCCGAAGGCGTCCAGTCGGTCTTCTTTACGACACTCGGCTATGAAGCGCGGGCGTTCGCCGCCTTTGGCGCCCTCGCCCTCGCCTTCTTCCTGGCGAACGTCCTCCTGGCCCGGCGCTTCTGCCAGGTGGGACGCAGTTCCCATCGCTCCCTAATCGCCGATATCCCGCGCGGTCGCTCGCTGCTGGTCGTCGTGGCGGCCGTGGTCGCCGTGATCGTGGGGCTGCTCTTCGGCTCCGGCGCGAGTGGCGCCTGGCAGACGATCGCCCTGGCCCAGCATGCGACGCCCTTCGGCACGACCGACCCCGTGCTGCACCGCGGCGTCGAGTGGTACGTCTTCCAGTTCCCGTATCTGCAGTTTCTCTTCGGCTGGGCGGTGGGTCTGCTCGTCGTGACCGCCCTCGGCGTCGGCGCCGTGTACGCGCTCGCCGCGCCCGGCTTCCTCCACATGGAGCGGCAGGGACCCGAGCTCGGGCCGGTCCACGTCACCTTTTCGCCGCCCCCGGCCGTGTTGACCCACGGCGCCATCCTGCTGGCGATCTTCTTCGCCTTGCGCGGCGCCGCCTATCACTGGCTCTCCCAGGCCGCGCTGCTCTTCAACCAGAACTCCACCGCCTTCGGCGCGAACTATACGGACGTGAATGTGCGCCTGCCCATGTATTCCATCCTGGCCGGCCTGATGGGGCTGTGTGTCGTCTTCTGTCTCTTTGCGGCCTTGCACCGGGGTGTGGGCTGGCTCATCGCCGCGCCGGTGGTCTGGATCAGCGCCAGCCTGATCGGCCTCGGCATCGTGCCGGCGATCGTGCAGAGCATCTTCGTGGCGCCGAGCGAGCTGCAGCGGGAGTCGCCCTACATCTCCAACAACATCGCGGCGACGCGCGCCGCCTTCAACCTCACCACCATCACCACCACGCAGCCGACGGTCGCGCCGCTGACCGAGCAAGATGTGCAGGCCGACCCGCAGACGGTGCAGAACATCCGGCTCTGGGACTGGCAACCGCTGCTGGAGACCTATCAGCAACTCCAGGGCCTGCGACCGTACTACCTCTTCCCGGATATCGACGTCGACCGCTACGGCGGCCAGCAGATGATGCTCTCCCCGCGCGAACTGGACATCAGCAAATTGCAACAGGCGGCCCAGAACTGGCAGAACGAGCATCTCGTCTACACCCACGGCTTCGGCGTCGTCGCCAGCAACGTCAACGACGTCAGCGCCCAGGGGACGCCGAACCTGATCTTGCACGACATCCCGCCGGTCACAACGAATTCGCTGCTCCAGATCAACCAGCCGGGAATCTATTTCACCTCCGGCGACAACACGACGAGCTGGGCCCTCGTGCGCACCACGGCCAAGGAATTCGATTATCCGACCGGCGCCGACAACGCCAGCACGACCTATAGCGGAACGGCCGGCATCCCCATCGGAAGCCTGACGCGACGCCTCCTCTTTGCCTGGAACCTCGGCGACCCGAATCTGCTCTACACGACGTACATCAAGTCCGACAGTAAGGTCCTAATTAACCGGCAGATCAGCCAGATGGTGCAAAAAATCACACCGTTCCTGACCTTCGACCAGGACCCCTACATGGTCATCATCGACGGCAAGCTCTACTGGTTCATGGACGCCTACACCACCAGCAGCGAGTACCCGTATTCCGCACCGCTGTCCGACGGCACGAACTACATGCGCAACAGCGTCAAGGTCGTCATCGACGCCTATAACGGGACGATCACCTACTATCGCACCGACGACCCCGCCCACCCCGAGCCGATCATCCAGGCGTACAGTGAAATCTTCCCCGGCCTCTTCCAACCGCTGTCCAACATGCCGGCGACGTATCGGGCCCACCTGCGCTACCCGGAAGATTACCTGCAGGCGCAGGCGCAGGAACTGACGCTCTATCACATCACCGATCCGAGCGTCTTCTACAATCGGGAGGACGTCTGGTCGATCCCGACCGAGCAGGTCGGCCAGACGAAGTCGGCCCTGGCGCCGTACTACGTGGAGATTCGCCTGCCCGGCGAGGCGCAGGCCGAGTTCGTGCTCATCCAACCCTTCGTCCCGCGGGGCAAGGACAACATGATCGGCTGGCTGGCGGCGCGCTCCGACCCGGCCCACTACGGGCAGGCGTTGCTCTACGAGTTCTCGAAGGATTCCCTGATCTACGGCCCGCAGCAGATCGAGTCGCGCATCGATCAGGAACCGACGATCTCCAGTAGCCTGAGCCTCTGGAACCAGCAAGGGTCGCGCGTCATCCGCGGCAACCTGCTGGTGATCCCGCTCGGCAACGCGTTCCTCTACGTGGAGCCGCTGTTCCTGCAGGCCAACCAGGGCCAGATCCCGGAGTTGAAGCGCGTCATCCTGGCCGATAGCACCGATGTCACGATGCAAGCGACCTTCCCGGAGGCGCTGCAGGCCCTCTTCTCCGGCGCCCCGTCCAATGGGGCCAGCGGAGTCCCGTCGACCGGGGCGGCAGGGGCGCCCGCGGCCACCGCCACCGGCTCCGCCACCGCCACGAGCGCGTCGACTATCGCCAGTACGACGGCTTCCGCGGTCGGGGCCGCCGCCACGCCCGGCACACCGGCGGCGCTGGCCCAGGATGCCTTGAACCATTATCAACAGGCCCAGGCCGCCTTGAAAGCCGGCGACTGGACGGGGTATGGTACGGAACTTGCCGCTATGCAGCGGGACTTGGAGCAGTTGGCAGCTGCAAGTAATGGAAAGTAACGCCGCCGAGGTCTCGCTGGGCGAGCCAGCGCGTCGGGTGCGGCGTTCCGGAGGGACATGGTAGACAGCACACACGCCTCACGCGAGATGGCGCGCCTGATCGTCGACAGCCTCGTCGATGGCAAGGCCGAGGACACCGTCTTACTGGACATCACCGAGCAGTCGGTATTAGCCGAATTCTTCATCATCACCACCGGCACCACAGACCGTCAGGTGCGAGCCCTCGCGGAGCGTGTGATGGAGAGGCTGGCCGAGGCCGGCATCCGGCCGGTGCGCACGGAGGGCCTGGCCGACGCCCGCTGGGTCGTGGTGGACTTCAACGGCGTGATGCTGCACATCTTCACGCCCTTCGAACGCCGCTTTTACAACCTGGACGAACTGTGGTCCGAAGCAACGACGGTGGCGCGGGTGTTGTAGCCCCTGCTGACAGGCACGGGCCGCTACGGCCAGGCAGGGACCGTGGTCAGGCCCTCGTCGTGCGCGGCGTGGGCGAGGTCTTTGTCCCAGGTGACCATGGTGGTGTCAGCATCCAGGCTGAGCGCCGAGGCGAGATGAACCGCATCGAAACCGCGAAGTCGATGGCGCGCGGCAAGTTCTCCGGCCTGTTGCGCGAGGTCGACCGTCACCATCACACGAATCATGGCCATCCAGAGACCCGTAAGCGTCTCAACGGCTTTCCGAGCGCTCGGTGGATCCAAGCGAGAACTCCGAATGGCAGCAGCAATAGCCGCCCGGCATTCGGGATAGGCTACCACGGATGCCGCTATGAAGGGCGTGTCGCGAAGGATGGTGGATGCGACCTCGACTCCGGCCTCACCGGGGATAAGGAGTTTAACAATACCGCTACTATCGAAGTAGGCGATCGTCACGACGCTCCTCAAGGAGGATATCGGTCAACGACTGACCGGGACCCATCGTAGCGCCAGTTAGGTCGGGGATGAAGCGAGGTCGCGTGGGCAGGACAACGCGGCCCTGCCTGGCCAACTCCAAGAGGTGATCCGTAAACGGCGTGTGGGGTGGGACGAGCTCGGCGACAGGTTTGCCGCCGTCGACGATTACGACTGACTCGCCATGGGTAGCGCGCTTTACGTACTCGTCAAGGTGCGCTTCAAGTTCCCGAATGTTTACCATTTCATTAGTATACCGTCCCCGTGAGCTGGGCGGCCGTGCTGTCCTTTACGTATTGCGGGAACTTATGTGGTCAAGATCACAGTTAGCTCGGCGGCGTGCGCTGCTCCGCCGAGCGCCAACAGTTTAGCGCCGACGTCCTGGGCACGCTGGCGATATTCTGGCAGTCCGATCAACGCCAGCGCCGCCGTCCGGAGTCGAGCCGGCGAACAGCGGGCTGCCGG
>JAICXR010000119.1 GCA_025980355.1 Chloroflexota bacterium
CGCCGGGGTCGTCACGATCGAGGACCTGTTGGAGGAGATCGTGGGCGACATCCAGGACGAGTACGACACCGAACAGCCCGACGTCGAACCGGCCGGTGAGGGGGTCTATCTCGTCGACGGGAGCGTCAGTATGGGGACGATCGACGAGCTGATGGAAGTAGACATGGAGTCCGACGCCTACGACACGATTGGTGGCCTCGTCTACAGCCAGCTCGGCGCTGAGCCGGCGGAAGGGGAGAGCACAATCGTCGGCCCGTTGCGCGTCACCGTGGTCGAGATGGATGGCCGCCGCGTCCGCCGAGTGCGCGTCGAGCGGTACGACGACGTGCCGCCGAACGAAAGCGACGGCACGACGTGATCGCGGCAAGCGCAGGCGACGCTGCGCTGGAGCGAGCGGTCGCCCTCGCGACGCAGGCGCGCGACCGCGCTTACGCGCCCTATTCCCGGTTCCGGGTCGGCGCCGCCGTACTCGCCGCCGACGGGCAGTGTTTCGCCGGCGCGAATGTCGAAAACGCCTCGTACGGCCTCACCGCGTGTGCCGAGCGGATCGCGCTCTGGACGGGTGCGGTGGCCGGGATGTCCGCCGTCCGCTTCGTGGTCGTCGTAACCGATACCCCCCAGCCCGTGACCCCCTGCGGCGCCTGTCGCCAGGTGCTCTCCGAGCTGGCGCCGGACGCCACGGTCGTCATGGCAACGGTGGGGGGCCGACGGCAGGAAGCCACAGTGCGGGATCTGCTGCCAGGGGCGTTTGGGCAGAACGACCTGGCGCGCTGATCCATTGCCGGTGCCGGTCGGACATCAACGCCCAGCGATTGCCTGGCTATCCCCGCGCAGCAGGCCCACGCCTTCGGCGAAGCCCTTCATGCGGAGCGACTGCCCGAACTCGCGCTGCAGCCGGGTGCCGAGCAGCGCCGTCGCGCGCGGGCGCGGCGCGCGACCGGCCTGGGTGATGGCGGCCAGGGTTGACGGCTGCACGAGGCGCTCGTCCAGGCCGAAGGTGCGGGCGACAATCAAAGCGGCGTCGTAGGGGGAGAGGATCGTCGCGCCGGCGAGGTGGTAGATGCCGCTGCCGCCGCCGGTCGCCAGCGCCGCCAGGCCTTCCGCGATGTCGCCCATCCACGTTGGCGTGATCAACTGATCGACCACGCCGCCGAACGTCTGCCCTTCGCCCAGCCGGGAGCGCACCAGGCGGACGATGTCGCGTTTACGCGGGTGCGCCTCGCCGTAGGGCAGGGACGGCCGGGCGATAACGGCCGCCGGATTTACCGCCAGGATGGCGCGTTCGCCATCTAGTTTTGTCTGCCCATACCAGTTGGCGGCGCTGGTCGGCACATCATCCTCCCGGTACGGACCGGCCTCGCCGTCGAACACATAGTCGGTGGAGACGTGGACGAAGCGCAGCCCGTGGGTGGCACAGGCACGGGCAAGCTCCTGGGGAATGGTGACATTGGCGCGGTAGACGCTGCCGGCACGGTCACCCCGTTCTCGCTCGCAGGCGTCGACATCGGCCGCGGCGCCAATGTTAATAAGCGCGCCGGCGCTCCAATCACGGGCTGCCGTCACCGCGTCCGCAACGGCGTCATCGGGCATTTGCAGGGTGATGGCCCCAATGTCGCTCCCGGCGGGAGTGCGGTGGTACAGGTCCAACAGGGCAAACCGCTTGGTGAGCTGCCGGCCCACGCTGGTGCCGACGAAGCCGCTGAGCCCGGTCAGGGCCAGGCGAGGGAGTTCATCGGGCACGGCGCTCACGTGCCCCTACTCCGTACGGTTGCTGTATGCATTCGTGAAGTGTACCGCAACGAGCACAATGGGCCCGATGGGCGCGTTAGCCGGTGGTGAGCGCCCGAAGGTCCCGCACAATCTCAGATAACTGCGCAATTACCACGTCGATATCCTGCTCCGTCGTCAGCGAGCCTAGCGTCAGGCGCAACGCGCCCCGAACGTAGTCGGATGGGACGTGGAGCGCCTGCAACACGTGCGACGGCTCGGTCGACCCGGCGCTGCATGCGGAGCCGGCGGAGGCGCAGATGCCGCGGGCGTCCAGCTCGATCAGCACCGACTCGCCTTCGATGTCGCGGAAGCAGAAGCTGGCGTGGCCGGGGAGCCGCTGGGTAGGATGGCCGGTCAGGATCGCACCGGGCACGGTCGCCAGCACGCCGGCGATCAGGCGGTCGCGCCAGGCCTGCAGGCGGCAGCTGCGCTCGGCGCGTTCGGACTCCGCCAGGCGGAGGGCGGTGGCCAGACCCACGGCCTGGGCGACGCTCTCCGTGCCGGCCCGCAAACCACGCTCCTGCTCGCCGCCGTGGACGAGTGCGTCCAGCGAGGTGCCCCGTCGCACGTAGAGCGCGCCCGCCCCTTTCGGCCCGCCGAACTTGTGCGCGGAGATCGTCAGCAGATCCACGTTGAGGTCGTCGACGTTGATCGGCAAGGCGCCGGACGCCTGGACCGCATCGCTGTGGAACAGCACGCCCCGGGCGCGGAGCAGCTCGCCGATCGCGGCCACCGGTTCGATCGTCCCCACCTCGTTGTTTGCCAGCATGACGCTGGCCAGGACGGTGTCCGGCGTGATGGCGTCGCCGACGGTCCGCGTGTCGAGCAGCCCTTGTCCGTCAACCGGCAGGTAGGTGACCCGGATGCCCTGCCGGCATTCCAGATACTGGCAGGCGTGCAGCACGGCGTGGTGTTCAATTGCCGTGGTGATGATGTGGTGTCCGGGGCCGGCGGCCATGGTGACGCCTTTAATCGCCAGGTTGTCCGACTCACTGCCGCCGCCGGTGAAGATAATCTCGCTAGCGTGCGCCCCGAGGCACGCCGCGACACAAGCCCGAGCCTCCTCCAAGGCGGCCCGGGCGCGCCGTCCCGGCTCGTAGTTGCTGGACGGGTTGCCCCAGCCTTCACGGAGGTGGGGGAGCATCGCCGCCAGCACTTCCGGGCGCAACGGGGTGGTGGCCGCATGGTCGAGGTAGATGAGGTCGTCCGGCCCGTCCATCAGTGCGTTCCTACCGCCTCTGGTCGGGGGGACGGGGGCCGGACACCGGCACCGCTCAATCGCAGAGCACGGATATTGGGAACCGCCCCGTCCAGAGCACCCGGCGTCCCAGACCGGAACACCAGGTGGCAGCGCCAGTCGTCGGAAAGGGTGGGATAGTCCGCGCGTGCGTGGGCTCCCCGGCTCTCCTGGCGGGCGAGGGCGGCCTCCACCAGCAGACTGCCCAGCAACAGCATGTTGGCCCGTTCGTGCTCGGCCCGGGTGACGGCGGGCGGCAGCACGCGGACCCAGTCCGCCAACTGCCGGCGGGCGGCGACGAGGCCATCCGCGGTCCGCACGATCCCGGCCTGCGTCCAGAGCAACTGACGCAAGGCCCCAACCGTCGGTAGACACTGTTCGCTGCCGAACTCGGGCGGCGATCCCGCGGCGGGTGCAGCGGGGGCGGTGGCGTGGTGAGGAAGTGCCACGGCTCGGGATGGGAGGACGGGCGTATGTGAACTCCGCCCGGCGATGGGCACGAGGGTGCGCTCGACCACCCGGTGGGCGAACACGACGAGTTCCAGCATGGAGTTGCTCGCCAGACGGTTGGCGCCATGGACGCCGCTGCGGGCGCACTCGCCGGCGGCGAACAGGTTGCGGATGGTCGTCTCGCCCCAGAGGTCGGTGACGACGCCACCCATATAGTAATGCGCGGCCGGCGCAACCGGCACCGGCTCCCGGGTGATGTCCAGGCCGTAGTGGGCGCAGAATGCGCTGATCGTCGGGAAGTGGCGTCGCACGTCGTCCGCCGGGAGGTGCGTGAGATCCAGCGAGACGGATTCCCCGGTCCGCTCCATCTCCCGCACGATGGCGCGCGCCACGATGTCGCGCGACGCCAGCTCCGCTCGGGGGTCATACTTCGCCATGAAGGCGGTGCCGTCGGCGGTGCGGAGAATCGCCCCGGCCCCGCGGACCGCCTCGGAGATGAGGAAGCTCGGCGCCCCGGGCAGGTTCAATGCCGTCGGGTGGAACTGGTAGAACTCCAGATCGGCGACATCGGCCCCGGCGCGGTAGGCCAGCGCCACGCCATCGCCGGTAGCGACCGCCGGGTTCGTCGTATGCGCGTACAGTTGCCCGGCGCCGCCGGTGGCGAGGAGGACGAAGCGGGCGGCGACATCGATCTGCTCTCCGCGTGCTTCGTCCAACAGGCGCACACCGGTGATGACGCCGCGTTCCGTCAGCAGACCCGTCGCCATGGTGTGATCGCGCACCTCGATGCCGGACTGCCGGGCGACACGATCCAGGGTCAGCTCCATCTGTCGGCCCGTCGCATCGCCGCCGGCGTGCAGGATGCGCGGCATGCCGTGCGCGCCCTCCCGCCCCAGGGCCAGGGCGTCGCCGTCCCGATCGAAGGGCAGCCCCATGCGGATCAGGTCGGCGACGCGCGCCGGCCCTTCGGTGACGAGGATGCGGACAGCATCCTCGTGGCAGAGGCCGGCGCCGGCGGCCAGTGTATCGGCCAGGTGTTGCTCCGGCGAGTCGCCCGGCCCGATGGCGGAGGCAATGCCGCCTTGGGCGTAGTTGGTGTTGCACTCGGTGCGGTCGTCCTTGGTCACGACCAGGACGCTGCCGTGGCGCCGGGCGAGGAGGGCGGCGAAGAGGCCCGCGCCCCCGCTCCCGATGATGACGTAGTCGTAGCCCAGCATGCTGCTCGCCGTCATCTAGGCGACCGCGAGCATGCGGTTGAGCGCCGTGCGGGCCTGATCGGCGATCGCCGCCGGCACCGCAATGCGGTTGACGACACGACCGGCGACCAGGTTGTCCAGCGCCCAGGCGATGAAGGCCGGGTGGATGCGATACATGGTGGAGCAGGGGCAGACGATCGGGTCAAGGCAGAAGATCCGCTTGTCCGGATGCTCGTTCGCCAGTCGCTTGACGAGGTTGATCTCCGTCCCCACCGCCCAGCTCGTCCCTGGGGCGGCCTGTTCGATCGTTCGCACGATGTATTCCGTGGAGCCGACGAAGTCGGCGCTCTGGACGACATCCAAGGTACATTCCGGGTGGACCAGGACGTTGACTTTCGCGTCCTCTTGCCGCGCTCCGGCGATCTGCTCCGCCGTGAACCGGGCGTGGACGGAGCAGTGTCCCTTCCAGAGGATGATGCGCGCTTCCCGCAAGGCGGTGGCCGAATTGCCGCCCAACGGCTGACGCGGATCCCAGACCTGCATCTGGTCGAGCGGAATGCCCATCTTCGCCCCCGTATTGCGGCCGAGGTGCTGGTCGGGGAAGAAGAGGACGCGCTCACCGTGGGCGAAGGCCCAACGCAACACCTTGTCGGCGTTCGATGAGGTACAGACGATGCCGCCATGGCGGCCGCAGAACGCTTTGAGGTTCGCCGCCGAGTTCATGTAGGTGACCGGGATCGTGGACGCACCGCAGACGCGGGTGACATCGGCCCAGCAGGCCTCCACATCGTCGATGGTCGCCATATCGGCCATGGAGCAGCCGGCGGAAAGGTTCGGCAGGATCACCTGCTGGTGGGGGCCGCTGAGAATGTCGGCGCTCTCCGCCATGAAATGCACGCCGCAGAACAGGATGTACTCGGCGTCGTTGCGCGCCGCCGCCAGCTGACTGAGCTTGAACGAATCGCCCCGGAAGTCGGCAAACTTGATGACCTCGTCGCGCTGATAGTGGTGGCCGAGGATGACCAGCCGGTCGCCGAGCTGGCGCTTATTTTCCCAGACGCTGGCGGCCAACTCTTCCGGGCTGAGTCGCGTGTAGGCCGCCGATAACCGTTCCTGACCGGGCCGTTGCGGCGCTTGCCATTGCGCCCGGCCGCTCGAATACAGGGCCTTTTCGGAAGACGCGAGATCGTTGCAGGTGCTGAGCATAGAGCGCTCTCCTCAAACCGCGTGGCGTAGCAGCGGAGGCGTCATCGCCTCGGGGATGTCGCTGCCATCCCGCACTCTGGCGCGCACCGGCCAACTTAATGTGTCTTGCACAGTAACGCGCTCAGCAGAATATACCCTGGAGGTAGCCGATTGTCAACGCAACGGCCAACCGGGCGGCGTCCTAATAGCCGATGGTGTACCGGCCATCGGGGTAGACGCTCGCCCGGCGGCGCTCGCCGCGCCAACATTGCATGTTGACGGCGACAGGGTTCAGGGTGATATGCGTCCAGGCCTGCTCGACGTGGACGGCCAGGGCGGTCGTCTCGCCGCCCAGGCCCATCGGCCCGATGCCGGTGCCGTTCACGGCGGTCAGCAATGCCGTCTCTAATGCCGCGACCTCCGCGTCGGCATTGTGTGAGCCGACCGGGCGCAGGGTGGCTTTCTTCGCCAGCGTCATGCAGACGTCCGAGGAGCCGCCGATGCCGACGCCGATGATCGTCGGCGGGCAGGGCCGGCCGGCGGCGTCCACCACGCAGTCAAGCACGAACTTCTTGATGCCCGCCACGCCGTCGGCCGGCAGGAGCATCTTCAGGAAGGACATGCTCTCGGAGCCGGACCCTTTGGGCATCATCAGGATGTCCAGGTAGTCGATGTCCGACGAGAACTCGATATGGAAGATGGGGATACCGACGCCGGAACTCGTCTGGTTATTCCGGCGGGTCAGCGGCGAGACGATGCTGGAACGCAGCGGATGGGTGGCCGTCGCCCGCTCCACGCCGCGCCGCAACGCTTCCTGCATGCGCGCACCGTCGATCGTCACGCCGCGCCCGATGGTGATCCAGAAGATCGGGATGCCGGTGTCCTGGCACACCAGCATGCGGTGGTCGTCGGCGACCTCGATCGCCTTCAGCGTCGTGGCGAGCACCCGGCGGGCCACCGGCGTCGTTTCCCGTTCCGCGGCAGCGCGCAGCGCCGCTCGCACGTCCGGCGGGATGTCCTTCTGGCTGTCGATATACAGCTCGCCCCCCAATTGTTCCAAGACGGCGTAGAGGGCGTCCGGCGCGGCGCGCTCGGCTCCGGCCATCAGCATGGCGGCATCCTTTCGCGAACGGCATGGACCACGCGGCTCACAGCAGCGCCCCGCAGACCTTGCGGAAGGCGGCGACGGTGGCGTCGAGCTCGGCATCGGTGAACAGCGGGCTGATCGCCAGGACGAGCGCCCGCGCCAGCAAGGCCTCGGTGCGCGGGCACATGCCCATGTGGTACGCCACCGGCGGTCCGTACGGGTCGCCTAGGGGGACCAGCGGGCGACGCAGCGCGTCCGCCGCGTCCACCGCCCAACCGGGCCGCCGGTGCATAATCTGGTCGGCGGCGTAGACGGGCAGGCCGCCGTAGACCCTGGCGACGGGAACACCCTCCGCGCGCATGGCCCGGCAGAAGGCGTCGACGCGGCCGGGATCATCGAGCAGCAGGTTGAGGCGAGTACCGGCGTCGCCGGCGGCGTCCGGGACGGTGCGGAACTGGAAGCCGCGCAGGCCGGCGAGGCCAGCGACGAGGCGGCGCTTGTTCCGGCGCGCCAGGGCGAGGATGCTGTCCAACTTGCGCAACTGGGCCAGGGCGACGGCGCCCGCCAGCTCGCCCATGCGGTAGACCTCGCCGACGATTGCCTCCAGTTGGGCGGTGGGCGGCGCCGCCTCTTCGGCACCTGCCGCGGCGGTGGAACCGCTGACGCGCACGCCCTCCTGACCGAAGCGATAGCCGCCATGGTCGTGGTAGCGGAACGCCCGCTCGTAGACGGCGGGATCGCTGGTCGTGATCAGACCACCCTCCCCGGCGGTGATGATCTTCTGGGTCTGAAAGGAGAAAGCGCCCACGTCGCCCCAACCGCCGACCCGCCGGCCGCGGTAGGAGGCGCCGGCCGACTGGGCGCAATCCTCGATCACCGGGATGCCGTGTTCCTTCGCCACCGCCAGCAAGGGCGCCAGGTCGCACGCCACGCCGCCGAGGTGGACGGGCATGATGGCCCGCGTGCGCGGCGTGATCTTGGCCGCGACGTCGGCCGGGTCGAGACCGAACGATTCGTCGCACTCGGCGAAGACGCAGTAGGCGCGGTGCGCCAGTACCGCGCCGGCGGAGGCGATGAAGGTCATCGCCGGGACAATCACCTCGTCCGCCGGCCCGATACCCAGCCCGGCCAGGCCCACCTTTAGCGCCGCCGTGCCGGAGGTCAGGCCGAGCGCCCAGCGCGTGCCGATCTTGGCGGCAAATTCGCGCTCCAGCGTTGCCACCTTGTCCGGAGTCTCCGGACCGTAGTAGCGGAAGAGGCTGCGCCGGTCCAGGACCTCCAGCACTTCCCGGCGTTCCTCCTCGCCGATGAAGAAGGCGCCCGGATAGTCGGGCGGCCACGGTCCGGCAAAGGCCGGCGTTCCGCCGGCGATGGCGAGCGGCTCAGCAGGGGCGAGATTAGGCATCGGCGTGTCCTCCCGTCACTGGGACCGCCGGCTTCGGAGCCGGCGAC
>JAICXR010000009.1 GCA_025980355.1 Chloroflexota bacterium
CCATCGACAAGGCGGAGGAGATCGGGTTGAACTGGTGGCGCTACGATCGCTACCTGGTCCAGCCCCCTACCGAGCCGGCGGATGCGGCCGCCACCATCACCCGGCTGGAAGCGCGGATTGCCGAACTCGAGCGCCGCCTCGCCGGCGCTTCGGGCAACGCGAGTGAGCAAGCTGCCGAACAAGCCGGCGCACCATAGGGGAGGATAGGGAACGCATGCCAGTCGAACGAGCGCCGGGGGGGACCAGCCTCATTGATGTGCTGGACCGGATACTGGACAAGGGTATCGTCATTGACGCCTGGGTCCGCATCTCCCTCGTCGGCATCGACCTGATCACCGTCGAGGCGAGGATCGTCGTGGCCTCGATCGACACCTATCTGCGGTACGCCGAGGCGATCGGCATCACCGCGCCGATTTCGCGCCCCGCCGTTGGTCCGGGCACGCGCGAGGAGGTCGTGGTCACCACGGAAGCGCCGCCGGAGCCGCGCACGCGCGGACGCAGCGCGGAAGAGCGGCCGTAGGACGGCCGGAGATGGCGACCATTGACCAATCGGTCAGATTAGCCCGCTAATGGACTTGCTACGGATGTACGAGCAAGCGTCACCCCAGCGCGACCCGGAGGCGCTGCGCCAAACGCTTGGGCCGATGTTGGACGGCCTCTCGCGAGCGTTCGGCTTTACGCGCGCCCTGGTCGCGCTCTACGACCGTCAGCTTGGGCTGCTGCGCGGCAGCGTCGCCTTCAACGTCCCAGAGGAGATCGCCGCGTCGTTGGAGGTCTCGCTCGAAGAGCGCGATCATCCCCTGGTGGCGGCGTTGTTCCAGGCGACCCCATTGCGCGTCGATGAAGTGCAGAACGACAGCCGTCTCGCGCCGCACGATAAGGGGCTGTTGCTGGAGATGGGCATCAGCTCGTTTATCGTCGTCCCGTTGCGCAACGCCTTGGATCCCGGCGACCCGGCCGCCTCCGCGCCCCGGCCGACCGTCGCCGCCGCCGCCCTGGCCGTCGACGAGGTCGCCGCGGCCGGGGTGATTCTCCTCAGCAAAGAGGGTGGCCTGAGCGATAACGACGTGGAAGGACTGATGCCGTTTGCCAATCAGGCCGGCGCCACCCTCGTCGGCGCGCGCAGTGTTGAGCTGTTTCGGCACGCCAGCGAGCGCTATGCCGTGGAAAATGAATGGCTCTGGTGGATGATCAACAGCGTCGCCGATCCGGTGGTGGTCACCGACGAACAGAACGACATTATCCGGCAAAACCGCCAGGCGGAGCTGATCTTTCGGACGCGACCCGACGACGGCGAGGGCAAGAAGAACGCCATCCGCATGAACAACTTCCTGTTCACGGCGGCGCTGTCCGCCTCCAAGCTTGAACAGGGGCGCAGCGGTTCCAGCGGCGAGTTGACGCTGGTCGATCCCATCGAAGGCACGGAGCTTATTTTCGAGGTCATCTCCCACCCCGCTTACCATTTCCGACTGAACACCACCGGGATGGTGTCTCTGCTGAAGAACGTGACCGACCTCAGTTATGCCAGCGAAGCCCTTGCCCAGAACGTCCAACGGTTGCAGGCCGCGGAGGAGAAGAGCCGCCTGGAACGCGACCGCCTGGATCTGGTGTTACGTAACGTGCCCAACCCGATCATCGTCATTGACAATGAAGACCAGATCACCCAGATGAATCAAGAAGCGATCCGGCTGTTCCGTCCACCAGAGAATAACGCCGCCAATCGCCGCAAGACGCAGATCGCCGCCAGCAACAGCGCCAAGTTCGTCTTCTTCGTCTCGCAGTTGCGCCTGGAAACGGCGCAGGTCAAGAGCGGGGAGTTGAGCCTGATCGACCCGGATTCCGACGAGGAGCTGGTGATGGCCGTCACGTCGACGGAACTGCGCGATGAATCCGGCGCCTTGCTAGGCAACGTGTCGGTCATGCAGGACCTGACGCGCCTGCGCGAGCTCGAACGGCGGCGTGTCGAGCACCAGCTCTTCGAGTCCGAAAAGCTGGCGGCGACGGGCCGGCTGGCGGCGTCGATCGCCCACGAGATCAACAATCCGCTGGAGGCCATCACCAACGCGCTCTACCTGCTGGTGCAGCGCACACCGGCCGCCGACGCCAACCGCGAGTTCCTGGCGATCGCGAAGAAAGAAACCGAGCGCGTCTCCCGCATCCTGCGCCAAATGTTGGGCTTCTATCGGCCCGAGCTCAGTACGGCGCCCACGGATATCAACGCCCTGATTCTGGAAGCGGAGTCGCTGATTGAAAAGGACCTGCGCCAGAAGGGCGTCCGCATGCACAACGACTTCAGTCCCGCCATGCCGATGATCATGGCGTCTGGCGACCAGTTGAAGCAGGTCGTCCTCAACCTCCTGCTCAACGCCCAGGAGTCGATGCCCGACGGAGGCAGCATCTTCGTCACGACGCGGCTCGCCCGCGACGCCGATCCGGCCTATCTCCCCTCCCGCTCGGTCATGATCCAGGTACGGGACACCGGCAAAGGCATCGCCGAGGAGCACCTGGCGAACATTTTCGAACCATTCTTCTCCACCAAACAGGCCCGCAAGGGCACCGGCCTGGGCCTCTGGGTGTCGTTGGGCATCGTGCAACGGCACGGCGGCAGCATCACGCCGCGCAGCCGCCCCGGTGAGGGCACCACCTTCACGATCTCGCTGCCGATCGCGGGACCGGCCGCCGATGACTGACGGCCACATCCTGCTCGTCGACGACGACGAAAGCGTGCGCATCACCATGCAAGCCGTCCTGGAGACGGACGGGCACACGGTCACGGCGGTCGACGGCGGGGCCCGGGCGCTAGCCCTCTTGCAGGAAATCAGCTTCGACCTGGTCCTCACCGATCTGCGTATGGAGGGGGTGGACGGCCTGGCGGTGCTGGCCGAAGTTCAACGCGTGGCGCCGGAGACGATCGCCATCATGCTCACCGGCTACGCCTCGTTGGAGTCCGCCGTCAAATCGCTCCATGAAGGCGCCTATGCCTATCTCATCAAGCCCTGCGACGTCGATGAACTGCGGGCCACCATCGACCGTGGCCTGGAGCGTCGCCGCTTGACGCAGCAGTTGCGCGAACGGGTTCAGGAACTGGAGGCGGCGAATGCCACGATCCGCACGCTCAACGCCGGCCTTCAGCAACGGGTCGACGCCGCCACGGCGCAGCTCACGGCGCAAATGGACGAGCTGCGCCAGGCCAGGGACGAGATCGCGACGCTCTATACCGCGGCCCAGGAAAATGTGGAACGGCTGCAAGAGGTCGATCGCCTCAAATCGCAGTTCCTCTCCATGGCCTCCCACGAACTGAAGACGCCGCTCACGAGCATCTCCGGCTACCTCCAAGTCGCCCTCAAACGCGCCCAGCGGCGGTTGGAGCGCGGCCATCCCAGCGCCGAGGAGTGGACGGCGGAGGTACACGCCGATATCAAGCAGGCGGAGACGCTCAATCGCCAGACGCGCCGGTTGGGCCGGCTGGTCAACGAACTGTTGGATGTGTCGCGCATGCAGACCGGGCGGGTCGAGTTCCAGCACGAACCGGTCGACCTGCTGGCGCTGGCGCAAGAGGTGGCGACACGGGCGCAGAGCACGACGGCGCTGCACGCCATTACCGTCCACTCGTCGGGGGACGGCCAGGCGCTGGTGGAGGGCGACGCCGACCACCTGGAACAGGTCCTCAACAACCTCGTCGATAACGCCATCAAGTATTCGCCGGCGGGGGGCGCGATCGACGTGACGTTCGACGTGGACTCCCACCAGGTCGCCATGCACGTCCGGGATCAGGGCTCGGGCATCGCAGAGGAACAGCAGCAGGCGATTTTCGGCCTCTTCTATCGCTCTCCCGATACGAGATCGCACAATGCCGGCGGGATGGGGCTTGGCCTCTACATCAGCAATGAAATCGTGCAGCGGCACGGCGGGGCGATCGACGTGCAGAGCAGCCCCGGCGCCGGCAGCACCTTCTCGGTGCGCCTGCCCCGGCTGGCCGGCAGCGGGTAAGGCGCGGGCGGTGTGCGGCGCATTCCCGGCGTCGGCCCACGCCCCGGCCCGGTCTGGTAGGCTGGCAACGTCGATTCGCCGTTAGGCAGAGAGAGGACTATTGCATTGCCCCGCGCGCTCATCACCGGCATCAACGGACAGGACGGTTCGTACCTCGCGGAATTCCTCCTGGGGAAAGGCTATGAAGTCTTCGGCCTGGTCCGGCGCAGCAGCACCGTCACGGACGTGCGGATCCGCCATCTGAACGAACGGATCACCCTGCTGTCGGGAGACCTGCTGGACCAGATGTCCCTCATCGCCGCCGTGGAGCGCGCGCAACCGGACGAGGTCTACAACCTGGCCGGGCAATCCTTCGTGCCGACCTCCTGGGTGCAGCCCACGCTCACCGGCGAGTACACCGGCCTGGGAGTCACCAAGATGCTCGAGGCAGTCCGCTTGTCCCGCGCCCCGATCCGCTTCTATCAGGCGTCCAGCAGCGAGATGTTCGGCAAGGTCGTCGAAGTGCCGCAGACGGAACGCACGCCGCTGTACCCGCGCAGCCCGTACGGCGTGGCGAAGGTCTACGGCCACTGGATCACGGTCAACTACCGCGAGAGCTATAACCTCTTCGCCTGCTCCGGCATCCTGTTCAACCACACGTCCCCGCGCCAGGGCCTGGAGTTCATCACTCGCAAGGTCAGCAACGCGGTGGCCCGCATCCACCTGGGCAAACAACCGGACCTCGCGCTGGGCAACCTCGACGCCCGGCGCGACATGGGGTACGCCGTCGATTACGTGCGGGCGATGTGGCAAATGCTCCAGCAACCAGAGCCGGACGACTACGTCATCGCCACGGGAGAGACCCACAGCATGGCCGAAATCGTGGAGGTCGCTTTCGCCCACGTCGGCATCACCAACTGGCGCGACTATGTGCGCATCGACCCCGCCCTGCTCCGTCCGGCCGAAGTCGACCTCCTGGTCGGCAACCCCGCCAAGGCCCATCAGCGTCTCAGGTGGGCCCCGTCCGTCGACTTCCGTGGCCTCGTCGGCCTGATGGTAGACGCCGACCTGGCGGGGGAGCGGAGCCGCGACTGTACGACGTAGGCGCCGCCTAGACGGCGGCCACCGTCACCCGTTTCATCACATCCCGGTCATCGCCGCGCGCACCGAGAGGCCGAAGGCGAACAAGCACCCAACGGCGACGACCAGTGTTTGGTGCCGGCCCTTCCACCATTGCGGGGCCAGCGTCTCCGCCGCCGGCAGCGCAAGGACGATCACCAGCCCGTAGAGGTAGTGGAGCGGGCTGGGCGCGCGTGGAGCGCCGGAGAGGAACACGATCGCCCCGACGACCACCTGAGCGAGGATCAGGCCCTCGGCGATGCGCAGGCTGCCCCGGAATGACGGCCCGATCGGGCGCCGCAATATTGCCAGCACAAACCCCCAGATCGCGCAAATCAGCAGGTACAGCGCCACTGCAATAAACAGTGATCCATGGAGGTTAACCATTATCGCTCCCTTGCCAGTGTCTACCGGGGGTAGCATAACAGCGACCGGTTCCGGGGGATGGCCGGCGATGGGTGGCGGAGAGGCTGACGTTCCGGGTGCTGCGTAACGCCGGCTTTCTCCTGCTCACCGAGCTGATCAGCCGGCTCTCGGCGCTGGCGCTGGCGGTGGCCATCGCTCGTTCTACCGGCAGCCAAGAGTACGGCCACTATACCTACGCCCTCGCCTACGCCACGACGTTCGGCGCCTTCGCGGACTTCGGCATTAGCCGCTTGCTGACCAGGGGAATTGCCGCCGACCACACCGGCGCGGCGCGGCTGGTGTCGTCGGCACTGGCCGCCAGGACCGTCCTACTCGTGCCGAGTTTGGCCATCGCCGTCGGGCTCACGCGATGGCAGCCGGCGGCCGACCGGCAGTTGGTGGTGCTGTTGCTCGCCGTGGCGGCCACACAATCACTCGCCGGACTTTGGCGCAGCGTCTTCTACGGCTTTGAGCGCATGCAGCTCGACACGGCCAGCCGGCTGCTGGAGCGGCTCCTGGCGGTGGGCGGGGCCTTCCTCGCCCTCAGGCTGGGCAAGGGGCTTTCCGGAGTCGCGCTCGCGTTCCTCGGGGCCGCGGCCGTCGACATGTTCGTCGTCACCACCCTCGCCCTGACTCGGCTCGTGCGCCCCGGCCGCACCATGACGCCCACCGCCGTTTGCAACCTCCTGCGCGATGCCGCGCCGCTCGGTCTCTACGGTTTGGTGCTGGCGTTGCAGAGCAGCATGCCGCTGTACCTACTCACGGCCTTGGGCGGGCCGGCCAGTACCGGTCGTTACAGCGCCGCCGCCACCCCGGTATTGGCGCTCATCCCGCTGCCGGTGCTGGTCGCCGGAGCGACGCTGCCCATGCTGTCGCGCCTGACGACGGAGGCGGGCGCCGGCCTTCGTGACGCCTCGTCGCTCCTCTTGCGGCTATTCGCGCTGGCCGGATTGGCGGCCGCTCCGGGACTCGCCATCGTGGCGACCCCGCTCATCAATCTGGTCTACGGTCCTGACTTCTCGGCTTCGGCGCCGGCCTTGCGTGTCCTTGCCGTCGGTGTGCTCGGCATGTTCCCGACCCAGGTCTGCGTCAACGTCCTCGTGGCAAGGAAGCGCCAGGCCGCTATTTTGCAGGGTGACGTTATCGCGCTCGTCTGGCAGCTCGTGGTCGATCTGGTGGCGATTCCGCAGTGGGGGATCATCGGCGCCGCCCTGGGGTCCGCCAGCGCGGAACTTATCCTGGGCGGGTTCCTCATCGTCGCGGTCGTCCGCACCGCGGGCGCCCCCAACTTCGGCCCCTTGTTGCGGGCGCTCCCTGCCGTCGTCGGCATGGCGGCGATGGCCGAGGCAGTGCTGAGAACGGCCGGTCTGGCGCCCGCGATTGCCGCCGGCGTGCTCGGCTATGGCGCGCTGCTCCTGGTCTTCCGGCCCCTGTCGCGGGCCGATATCGCGGAAGCACGACGGTTGTTCGGGCGGTAAGGCGTTGCGCGGGGCCGCGACCGCGGCCCCGCTTCCATCCTTACGAGAATTGCTCGAACAGCCGGTCCATCACGGCCGATTCGTCCGCATTCGCGGTCTGCAGGCGGCGCACGCGGCGGTCGAAGCTCTCCGACTCGGTCGCCTGGTAGAACAGGCCGAGATAGAGCGGGTCGTCCTGCAAGGCCAGCTCGATCGCCGCCGCCCGATCGCTCGTGCTATGGGTCGCCGGGATCGTCTGCGTGGTGTCGCGGAAGAACTTGAAGGTGTTGACCTCATTGAACGTCGGGCAGGGGCTGTAGACGTCGATCAGGGCCATGCCGGGGTGGTTGATACCCTGGACGATGAGGTCCGCCAGCTCTTTCGGCTTGCCGGCGAAACCCCGGGCGACGAAGGTCGCGCCGGAGATGAGGGCCAGCGCGAGCGGGTTGAGCGGCTGATCGACGCTCCCTTTGGGGCTGCTCTTGGTGATGAAGCCGACGTTGCTGGTCGGCGAGGTCTGCCCCTTGGTCAGGCCGTAGATTTCGTTGTCCATGATCACATAGGTGACGTCAACATTCCGGCGCATGCCGTGCACGAAGTGGCCGCCGCCGATGGCAAAGGCGTCGCCGTCGCCGCCGACGACCAGCACCTTCAGGTCGGGATTCGCCACCTTCACGCCGGTGGCGATCGGGATGGCCCGGCCATGCACGCCGTGGAAGCCGTAGGCGCTGACGAAGAAGGGGAAACGGCTGGAGCAGCCGATGCCCGAGATGACGACGACGTCTTCCGTATTGTAGCCCTTGACCTTGAGGGAGTTATAGACGGCGTTGAGCACGCCGAAGTCCCCGCAGCCCGGGCACCAGGTCGGCTTGGCCGAGCTCTTGTATTCGTCGATCGTATGCGGTCGCTCGACCGTGGCGGAAGCGGCGGAATCAGGCATGGACGGCAACCTTTCCTTTGATGGCCTCAACGAGTTCGTCGATGCGGAATGGCACCCCACCATAGGTGGTCACGCTCTCCAGGTGTGTGCCGTACCGGGCGCGGAGGATAGTGGCGTACTGTTGGGAATAGTTGACTTCGGCGACCAGGACGCGCTGCTTGCGGCGGATGAACTCGCCCACTTGATGGTCGGGGATGGGCCAGAGCATCTTCGGCGCCAGGAGCTCCGCCTTCAGCCCTTGCGCGTGCAGCCGCTGGATCGCCTCGATCACGGCGCCGGCGGTCGACCCCCAGGAGATGATGCCGACTTCAGCATCCTCGTCGCCGAAGCGCAACGGCTCCGGCGCTTCGGCCGCCGCCGCCGCCAGCTTGCGGTGGCGCTTTTCCGTCATGCGAGAGTGGGTCGCCGGATCGTAGCGCAAGGCCCCTTGCTCGTTGTGCTCCAGGCCGGTGGCGACGTATTCGCCCCCCGCCATGCCGGGGATCGAGGTCGGGGAGACGCCGTTCGGCGTGCTGGCGTAGCGGGCGTAGCGCGCCGCCCCCTCCTGTTCGCCGTCGTCTGTCGCGCTGGCGTGGCCATTCTCCACGTGTCCGTTGCTGTGGCCGTTGGCGACGTCGATCAGCAGACGGCTGGCCGGCCGGACCGCTTCCAACTCGGGCCGCTTCACGCTCTCCGTCCGGACTGCCAGCACGGTGTCCTGCAGCAGGATGACCGGCAACTGGTAATTCTCGGCAAAGTTGAAGGCGTCGACCGTCGTGTTGAAGCAGTCGCGCACCGACACCGGCGCGAAGACGAACTTCGGCGCCTCGCCGTGGCCACCATAGACGGCAAGGTTGAGGTCTCCCTGCTCGTGCCGCGTCGGCATGCCGGTCGACGGGCCGGCGCGTTGGGCGTCCACGATCACGCAGGGCAGCTCGGCCATCGACGAGAGGCCCAACATCTCGATCATCAAGCTGAAACCCGGGCCCGACGTCGAGGTCATCGCCTTCTTGCCGGCGTAGCTCGCGCCCAGCACCATCCCCATTGCGGAGATTTCGTCCTCCGCCTGCACGACCGTGCCCCCCAGTCCGGGTAGGTTCGCGGCCATGAACTCCATGATCTCGGTCGCCGGTGTGATCGGATAGCCGGCGAGGAAGCGACAGCCGGCGGCCAGGGCGCCCAGGCTGAGCGCCTGGTTGCCGTTGAGCACCATCACGCCCGGGATTGGCGGCGCAGCCTGGAGGCGGTACTGGGCGCGGTCGGGGACGTGCTCTTCCACCCAGGTGATCCCGGCTTCCAACGCCGTCACGTTCTGCGGCAAGAGGTCCAGGTGGCGCTTGAACTGCTTCTTGAGCAGGTCGACCAGCGGCTCCTTCGGCAAGTCGAACAGTGCGGCGGCCATCCCGAACGCCACCACGTTCTTCCCGCGTTCGAAGCGCAGCCGAGTCTTGGCGATCTCCGTCACCGGCACCGCCAGCGCCCGGTAATCCCCGGCGGGCGGCGCGCCCATATCGCTCGGGTCATACAGCAGGAGCCCGCCCGGTCGGAGGTCCTTGATGCCGTTCTCGTAGCCTTCCTCATCGAAGGCCCAGAGGATGTCCAGCGTTTCCGCCCGGGCATACAGTTGCTCGCCGCTGAGGCGAACTTCGAAGACCGCCTGACCTCCCTTGATCTCCGCTGGGGGAGAATAGAAGGTGAGCACCTGGAAGCCGACGGTGGCGGCAGCCTTGGTGACGAGTTGGCCGATCGACTGCAAGCCGCCGCCAGTCTCTCCGCCAAAGCGAATGACGAGATCGCGTTTCTCCACGTATTCTCTCCAAGGGACCGTCTACCGGGCGGGCATCGTGGCCGCCGCGCCCCACACTGGCAGGCCGGTCCATATAGTATGGTCAGCAGTGTAGCACGATCAGGCCGAATCTGACGAACCGCGCTGCTCTTCCGACCCTGCCTCCGGCACCTGCAGCATGTAGCCAACGCCCGGCCGGGTGGTCACCCAGCGCGGATGCTCCGGGTCGGCCTCGATCTTCTGGCGCAACCGGCTAACGTACAGACGAACGTGCTGCGTCTCCTCGCCGTACTCGGGTCCCCAGATGCGGTGCAGCAGCGTCTCGGTCGGGACAATGCGGCCGGCATTTTTCGCCAGTTCGGCCAGCAACTTGTATTCGGTCGGACTGAGCGCCACTTCCGTCCCGTCGATGCGGACGCGATGCTGCGCAAAGTCGATGCTCAGGCCGCCGGCCGTGAACGTCGGCGCTATCCGCTGCCCTTCCGGCAACTGGACCCGGCGCAGCACGGCGCGGATGCGCGCCAGGAGCTCCGCCGGGCCGAACGGCTTCGTGAGGTAGTCGTCGGCCCCCGCGTCCAGTCCGCGCACCTTGTCGGCCTCGCCGGCCTTGGCGGTCAACATAATGATGGGCGAAGCCGAAAACTCCCGGATGCGCCGGCAGACCTCGAAGCCGTCCATCGCCGGCAGGCCGATATCCAGAAGGACGAGGTCCGGCTTCTGAGCGGCGGCAAGGTCGAGCGCACTCTTCCCGTCGCGCGCGGCGAGGGTCTCGTAACCGGACGCCTCCAGGTTGACCGCGATGAGTCGGACGTAGCGCGGCTCATCGTCCACGATCAGCACCCGCCGCCTGGGCGTCTCCGCGTCCACCGCTATCCCGCCAGGAGCTCGCCTGCCCCGGCCGCCAGCAACTCGTCGGCCACCGCCATGCCGAGCGCTTCCGCCGCCGACGCCGGGTCGCGCCGCTCCGCCCGCAGCACCCGCCGGCCGTCGGGCGAGCAGACCAGGGCGCGCAGCCACAGTCCGCCGTCTTCGGACTCGGCGTAGGCGGCAATCGGCGTCCGGCAACTACCCTCCAGGCGCCGGGCGCAGGCGCGCTCCGCCGTGCAGCAGCGGGCCGAAGGTGGGTCATCGATGGCGGCGAGGAGCTCGCGCAACGCCGTGTCCGCCCGCCGGACCTCCACGGCGATCGCCCCCTGCCCCGCCTCGGGCAGGAACAGTGCCGGGTCCAGGCGCTCGGCGATCGCCGAGCCGGCCCCAAGCCGGTCCAGGCCGGCGCAGGCCAGGACGACGCCGTCCAATCCCAGGTCGCTGGCCTTGCGCAGGCGCGTCGGGACGTTGCCGCGAATCGGCTCGATCCGCAAGTCGGGCCGGAGGTGGCGGAGCAGCGCCGTCCGGCGGATGCTGCTGGTGGCCACCCGCGCCCCGACCGGCAAGGTGGCCAGCGTGTTCCCGTCCGCCGCCGCCAGCGCATCACGCGCGTCGGCCCGCGGCGGCACTGCGCCGATCATCAATCCGGCCGGCAATTCGCTTTCCAGATCCTTCAGGCTGTGGACGGCCAGGTCGATGCGGCCGTCCAGGAGCGCCGATTCGATTTCTCGCGCAAAGATGCCACGGCTGCCCACGGCGGCGAACGGGCGATCGGGATGGCGATCACCGCGCGTCGACAGGACGACTTCCTCGCAGCGCACCGTCGGGAAAGCCGCTTGCAAGGCCGCGATGACGCTGCGCGTTTGCACCAACGCCAGGTCGCTGCCGCGCGTGCCGAGGCGAATCGGCGGGCCAGGTTCGGGCATCATTCGGTACGGTGGACGAGCAGGCGCATGAGGCCGGAGAGGAACGTCCGCGTCTCCGCCGGGATTTCCAGATGCTCCAGTGCCGCGGCGGCCTGCGCCAACAACGTGGCGCTCCGCTCCTCGCTGAAGGCGAGCGACCCGCCGTCGCGCAGCAACCGCTGGGCCTGGGTCACGGCGGCGGGACCGAGTTCGGCGTTCCCTATCATGGTGGCCAGTTCCTCGGCGTGCGGCCCCTGCAGGCCGTGGACCGTCAACAGCGTACGCTTCCCTTCCCGCAGATCGGCGCCGACCGGCTTGCCGGTCGTCTGCTCGCTGCCGAAGACGCCCAGCAAGTCGTCCTGCAACTGGTAGGCGATGCCCAGGGGTACGGCAAACCGGCTCAACGCCGCCAGTTGCCCGGACTCGGCGCCGGCCAGGATGGCCCCCAGGTGCAAGGGACCTTCGATCGTATATTTCGCCGTCTTGTAGCGGTGGATCAGCATGACGCGCGCCTCGTCGACCTGGGGATCCAGCTCGCCCAGGACGTCCAGCGCCTCGCCGTAGCCCGTCTCCAGCGCCACCTGGGAAAGCAGGCGGGTGGCGCGGAGCAGGCGTTCCGGCGCTACCGACGCGCCGGCCAGCACCTCGAAGGCCAGCATCGCCGCCACATCCCCGGCCAGGACGGCGAGCGAATCGCCATAGCGGGCCGCATCGGCCGCCGGATAGCGGTCGTTGATGAGGTCGCGAAAAAACCGGTGCAGCGTGCGCTGACCATGGCGGGTCGCATCCCGATCGAAGACGTCGTCGTGGGCCAGCAGGAAGGCGTGGAGCAACTCCACCGACGCGCCGGCGGCGACCAGGCGGTCGTCCGCCGGCTCCGGCGCGAAGCACCGATAGCCGGCGGCCACCAACGCCGCGCGGATCCGCTTGCCTCCTGCCAGCAAGAAACGCTGCAGGGCCTCCAGGAGTTGGTAACTGTCCGGCGACACACGCGCCGCCTCCGCCAGCTTCGCCGCGAAGGTCTGCCGTAGGAACGACTCGACATCGGCCTTGCGCCGGGCGATCACCGCCCGCGCGACATCGGCTTCCTGCATTGCCGCCAATCGGGTCATGTTTTCTCCACTCCGCGGGCCGATTGTACCAGCGACACCCTATACTCCCTGCCGGCGCAGGGAGGCGCCGCCGATGAACGTCTTGATCCTGCACGGCCCGAATCTCAATCTCTTCGGTCGCCGAGAGCCACATATCTACGGCAGTGTGACCCTGCCCCAGATCAACGAACGCCTGCAGCGGTTGGCGGAGGAACTGGGCTGCCGGCTGCTCACCATCCAGTCCAACCACGAAGGCGCCCTCGTCGACTTCTTCCACGAGCACATCGACGACACCGCCGGCGCCGTGCTCAACCCCGGCGGCCTCACGCAATCGAGCGTCTCGCTCCACGACTGTATCAAGGCGATGCCGTTCCCGGTGCTGGAGGTCCACATGTCCAACCTGGCGGCCCGGGAAGAATGGCGACGCCACTCCATCATCTCGGCGGCGTGTCGGGGCAGCGTGATGGGCCTCGGTTGGCGCAGCTACACGGCGGCCTTACGGGCACTCGTGGAGTCGCTGCGCGAGCAAGCGGACAGTTAACGCCGCCCGACGACGGATGGTGGTATGCTGATGGCAGTGCATCGGTAGGGCCAAGCGGCCCTTTGGCGGCATCCCCCTGCCGCCGCCCAGTGATGGTTTCCATCGCCACTATCCGGCGAAGGACGATGCAATGTGCGCGCAACGGAAGAGATGAGCGCGCGAGGCGACGGGGGACGACGGGATGTCCGTGCGCTGCGCCGCACCGGCGCGTCGCCCCGGCGCACGAGGTAATGGAGGAATACGAGATGGCAGACGAAAACGTGGCGAATCAGCCCAGCGCCGGTGGCCAGCCGTCCGCAACGACGGCCGAACCGGATAGCGCCACCCCGTCCGCGGAGACGGATGGCGATGCGCTGAGCGCCAGGGCCATGACGGGCCATGCCGAGGCGACCGATGATGACGATGTCGAGGATATGACCGACGACGATGATGACGAAGATGAAGACGAAGAGGATCAAGCGGCTGTGGAAGAGGTGATCGGCATGGAAGACGAGACTGCGGATGCTGTGCAGACGGGCGATGACGCCGGGACCATCACCCTTCGCCTCTCCACGGACCTGCGACGTCGCTTGCGGCGGCGTGCCGACCGTGAAGGGGTCGCGCCCGAGGAGTTGGCGGAAGAGCTGTTAGGCGCGGCGATCCGCCGGCCGGCGGCCGAGTCCCTCACCGAGGTGCTGGCGCGGGTGGAAAAGCTGGAGCGCACGGTCGCCGAACTCGGTACGGCGCGAGTGCGGCCCGAAGCCCCTGCCGCGCCCCCCCGGCGCCCCGAGGAGCGGCCACGCGGCGACTTCGGCAGCCGCGCCCCGGGCGGTTTCGGTGAGCGTAATTTCGACCGTGGCCCGAGCGAGCGGCCAAGCTACGGCGACCGCGACCGCGGCGGCTACGCCGGCCCGCGCCGCCCGGAAGAACGGCCGCGTTTCAGCGACCGGCCTTCATCTGGTGGTTTCGGCCGGCCGGAGGGTCGCTTCGGCGATCGCCCGCGCTATGACGCGCCGGATCGTGGCCCCGCTCGGCCTTCCTTTGATCGCCGGAACGACCGGGACGAGAGCCGCGACCGCCCGGCGCGGCGCTGGGAATCGCCGCGCCGCGGCGAGTAACCGGCATGCGCCGGCGCGAACAGGTAGGATTCCCCTTCAGGGAAGTATTGCGCTTGCTGCCGGAGCGATGGCGCCAGCCGACCCTGCGTTTATTTCGCTTTGGGACGGTGGGCGCCATAGGCTTCGGCGTCAATGAAGGCCTGCTCTACGTGCTGCACGGCCGGTGGCATGTCGCGCTCTGGCTGGCCCAGGTCATCGCCATCGAGTCCGCCATCATTGGCAACTACCTCCTGAACGATCGCTGGACCTTCCATCACCCGCATCCCACGTTCCATCGCTTCTTCCGCTTCAATGGCGTGTCGCTGGTCAGCCTGGTCGTAAACATTCTGGTGGTCCAACTCGGTACGCATTACACACCGATCCATTACCTGGCGGCCAATGCTGTCGGCGTGGTGGTGGCGTTCGGTGTGAACTACCTCCTGAATGTGTACTGGGCCTACGGCAAGGCCCTCGGACACCCCGGTTCCGCGTCGGCGCCGGCCCCGGACGCCCCCTGGCAGGCCAAGTCGACCGATGTCCCCGTGGATTCCGCGTAGCAACGGGACAATCCGGTCAACAGCAGATTCCATCTGGGTTCCCTTTTGTGGATCGGCGAATTAGCCCGGTAACGCCCCACTAACCCGGACGTCCTGGCCTATCTAGTACTTTCCGACGCTCTTGTCGCAATCGCCCCCTGAATGCAGGATTCTATACCTGCCGGTCGGGTTGTTCGGGAAACGACAGGATAAAGGAATTACTTATGCGCTGGGTCTATGTGCGGCCGTGCCGGCCGTTGGCACTCGCCGGAATGTTGTTGCTCACATTGATGTCCAGCACCATGTCGGCGAATGCCGCCGCTCCCGCCGCTCCTAGCGACATGAGTGCCCAAATTGTGCAGTTGGTGAATCAGGATCGGACGTCAAACGGGCTCAACACGCTCATCGTCGATCCCCGCCTCGTCACGGTAGCGCAGCAGCGCGCCCAATTCCT
Source organism: Chloroflexota bacterium (assembly GCA_025980355.1). Classification (GTDB taxonomy): domain Bacteria; phylum Chloroflexota; class UBA4733; order UBA4733; family UBA4733; genus UBA4733. The sequence continues at coordinate 15,126 of JAICXR010000009.1, forward strand.
CATCGATCACGGCTTCTTCTCCCATTGTTCCGGCGGCGAAGCGAATACCAGTTGTCCGCAGTCCGGTCTCGATATGATTCCCCGCATGGAGCAGGTCGGGGTCGGCGTGACCGTGCCGGGGACGACCATTGCCGAGAATCTCGCCCTCAACAACTATCTCGCCGCGAACGCCGGCACGGCCGCCGCCAGCACCAATACCGCCTGGCTCAATAGCCCCGAGCACCGAGCGAACATTCTGGACCCCAGGTTGAGATACACGGGCGTCGCGGTCGCATGCTGCTGGGCCGGAACGGTCGGCGGGACCACGATCTCCGCCGGCGATCAGGCCTCTATCTACGTCCAGGTCTTCAGCGGCGGCCCCGGCGCGGTTCCCACCGCCTCGACGACAACGACGTTCGGCGTGCGGGCGTCGTCCCCGGGCTGCCAGTTCGTGCTGGGCTTCGCGACCATGGCCGCAGCGATCCCCCAGGCAGTGGGCCAATGCACCGGCGACGAAAGCCACAACCCGGCCAACGGCGATGCCCTCCAGCGCACGGTGGGCGGACTGCTCGTGTGGCGGAAGGCCGACAACTGGACCGCCTTCACGGACGGCTACCACACCTGGGTCAACGGACCGAACGGCGTCCAGGAGCGCTTGAACACCCAGCGTTTTCGCTTCGAAGCGAACCCGGACGGACTGCCCGTGGCCGCGTAAACCGGCATGACCACAAACGCCAGGGAGGGGGGGGCGCCGCGGCGCTCCCCCTCCCTGGCGTTTCAGCGGAGAGGCAGGGATTTGAACCCTGGGTGGGATTTCTCCCACAACGGTTTAGCAAACCGCCGCACTAGACCACTATGCGACCTCTCCAATTTTCGATGTTCAACACCCGGCTACGAGTCGTCATGATAGCCGCCTCGCCGGACGGCGCAACGACGGCGGAGGGAGAGGGATTCGAACCCCCGGAGGCTCACCACCTCGGCCGTTTTCAAGACGGCCACCATAAACCGCTCGGACATCCCTCCATGCCGAACACTACCGGCCAGCGGTGGCCGTGTTGCGCCACCAGGCACGGCGCGGCCCGATCTTCCGACGAGGAGTATACCGCCGACGCGCCGAGCCGGTCAATATCACGCGTCGGCGCCCCGTGGGGCGCCCCGGTTGCCGGCCGACGGCGGGGTGGCCATCCTTGACAGCGGCGCCAATCGGCCCCTATAGTCAACGGGGAAGGCTGGAAGGGGCTGCATGCGCGTCGTCGATGTTCTGGCTGCTCTCCGCCGCCGCTGGTTCGTCATCGTCCTCTGCGCCGTCGTCTGCGCGGGCGTGGCCGGCGTCTACAGCAAGACCACCACGAAGGTCTATCGGGCCGTGACGACGATCTCCGTCACCCCGGCGCGCTTCGACTACGGCAACGGCCTCGCCGCGCAGCAACTGCTCGCTAACTACGCCGCGAACCTCACGGGCGAAACGCTGTTGAAGCAGCTCAACGCGCAGATGAAGCTGGACATCGCCCCCGACGTCTTGGCGCGGATGATCACGGTGACCTCGGACAACACCGTGTTGACCATCACCCTGACCGTCGACGACACGGACGCCAATCGGGCGGCAAACATCGCCAATCAACTGGCGCAACTGTTCATCACCACCCAGACCCAGTACAATCTCTCCCACCTCAACCCCGATGTCGATGTGCACGTCGTCCACAGCGCGGCGGTACCGGGCAGTCCCAACCGGCCAAAATCCAAGACTAATGTCCTGGCGGGTTTGATCCTCGGCCTCCTGGTCGGCGGCGGCGCCGCCTACGTGCTGGACGTCTGGGACGACCGCCTGCGTACGGAGCACGACATCGAGGCCGGGCTTGGTATGCCTTTGCTGGGCAACCTGCCGCATTTTGGCGGCGCCGCGCGCGCCCGGCTGGATCCCGCCAATGCCGGCATTCAGAGCGACGAGTCCCCCGCGAAGCAGCCCGTTGGCGGAACAAGAAGGTAGGGAATTTGTGCCGGCTGTCCTTCCTCAAGAAAGCCTGATCACCCTGGCCGACCCGACATCGGCGGCCGCCGAACAATTTCGACGTCTGCGGACGAACGTCCAGTTCGCCGATGTGGACCGGCCCCTGCGCACCCTGGCCGTCGTGTCGCCGCAGGCCGGCGGCGGGAAAAGCACGATCGTCGCCAATCTCGCCGTAGCGTTCGCCCAGGCCGGCAAGCAGGTGATCGTCGTGGACGGCGACCTGGTCAACCCCGGGCAGCACCTGATTTTCGAGACCGCCAACTCGGCGGGTCTCGTGAGCGTGTTGTCCGGCGAGTTGCCGGCGGACCTGGCGCTGGTGGCGACGCCTGCCCCGGGCGTCCGTCTCTTACCCGCCGGGCCACCTGCCCCCAACCCCGCCCAGACGCTCAACTCGCCGCGTATGGATGGCTTGATCGCCGGGCTGCTGGAATTCGCCGATCTCCTGCTCTTCGACACACCGGCCATAGCGTCCCTGGCGGATAGCGCCCTGTTCGCCGCGCGCCTTGACGGCGTCCTGCTGGTCGCGGATAGCGGTCAGAGCCGTCGCGGCGATCTGCGCAGCGCCCGCGATCTGCTGGAGCGCGTGCACGCCCACGTCCTGGGCGTCGCTCTCAATCACGGCCATGCGTCACGGGGCCTGCTGGGCAACCTCCTGACGCCGGCGTGAGCCTCCTCCCCGGCTTCGTCGACCTGCATACCCATATTATTCCCGGCCTGGATGACGGGCCGGTCGATCTCGAGACGTCGGTGGCCCTGGTGCGCGCCGCGGTGGCCGGCGGCACGGGCGTGTTGGTGGCGACCAGCCACTCGGCGGAGGTAGTGCAAAGCGGCGGCGGCAGCCCGGGCATGGAAGCGCGGCTCGCCGCGGTGCGTGAGGCCGTCGCCGCCGCCGAAATCAACGTCTCGTTGCTGTTAGGGACCGAAGTCTACCTGGAGCCCGATACGCCGGACCGCCTGAAACAGCGTGCCGTGCTCCCCCTGAACGGCTCACGCTACGTGCTGGTGGAGCTGCCGTTCCAGGCGTTGCCGCTCTATCTGGAGCAGACGCTGTTCGCTCTGCAAGCGGATGGTTATATCCCCGTCATCGCCCACCCCGAACGCAATGCCCAGGTGCAACGCGAGCCGGAGAAGCTCTTCGATTGGGTCACCCGTGGCATGCTCGTGCAGATGTCGGCCGCCAGCCTCGCCGGCGGCTATGGTCGTGCCGCGGCGCGCGTCTGCCGGCTGGCCATCGGTCATCACCTTTGCCACGCCGTCGCCAGCGACGCGCATGGCCCGGTGACCCGCCCCCCGACGCTCCAACCGGCGTTTGCCCACCTCAGCGCCGAATATGGCCCGGCCGTGGCGACGGCGCTGCTGGACGAGCAGCCGCGGGCGATCGTCGAGGATCTGTCGCTCGCTCTTCCCGACCCGCTGCCGCTCCAGGCCGGCGCCAACGGCAACGTGTTCCAGCGCCTCTTCGGCCGGGGCTAGGGGCGGGCCCGCGTGGAGCGACTTGATCCGGGCGGCGACGCCTCGCTAGATGAGCGGCTCTGGGCCATGGCCCGACCCTCGCCACGCGGCACCCGTCCGACCCTGGAACGGATGCGTCGCCTGCTCCGCCTGCTCGATAATCCCCAGGAGCGATTGCCGGCGGCGCACGTCGGCGGTACCTCCGGCAAAGGGTCGACCTGCCACCTCCTGGCCGCGATATTCCAGGCGGCCGGCTATCCGATCGGGCTGCACAGCAAACCGCACCTCTCTACCGTCCGAGAACGGCTGCTGCTGGGCGGCCAGCCGATCAGCCCCGACGACTTTGGCGCCCTGCTGGAGGACGCGTCGCCGCGCTTGCAGGCGGACGACTGGCCGGAAGGCCGCCCTACATGGTTCGAGCTCGTCGTTGCCCTGGCGTTTACCTGGTTCGCGGCGCGGCAAGCGCGGCCGGTCGTCGTCGAGGTCGGCCTGGGCGGCTCCTGGGACGCGACGAACGTGCTGCAGCCCCTGGTGAGCATCCTCACCAACGTCGGCCTTGATCACATGGAATTACTGGGCGACACGGTCGAAGCGATCGCCCGGGATAAGGCGGGGATCATCAAATCGGGCGCCGCCGCCATCACCGGAGCGACGCAGCCCACCGTGCTCGCCATCATCGCGGCGCGCGCTGAGCAGGCGGGCGTCGCGCTCTGGCGGCTCGGACAGGAGATCCGGGTCGATA
>JAICXR010000099.1 GCA_025980355.1 Chloroflexota bacterium
GACGGCGCTGCCCCGGCTCCTCGCCTTTACCCAGCCGCTCGGCGCGGTGCAGGCCCGGGTCGCGCCCCTGCTCGCCCCAGACGCCATTGCCCTGATCGCCTGGGCCTGGCAACGCCGCGCCATCCTCGGGCCGACCACGGAGGACTCGCCCGCCGGCTTGCCCCCGGCCTGGTGCCCCGCCGCCCGCCTGCTCCTGGCCGCCTGGGGCCGGGCCGTCCGCGCCAGCAGCCTGGTCGAAAGCTGGCACAGCTTCCTGCGGCCCCACCTGGCCGTCCATCGCGCCCTCCGCCCCGGCCTCCTGGCGCTGCTCGCCGTCGCCTACAACCACTACGCGAGCCAGCGCGGCGTCCACCGCGGCACGACGCCCCTCCAGCGTGCCGGACTCGCCGACGCCCCCACCGACTGGCTCACCGCCTTGGGCTATCCGCCGGCCAGCGGCGCCCCGGCCGTCGCCAGCGCCGGTCGCCAGTCCCTCCCACAGGCCGCCTGACGCCTGACACTGTCAAGCACGCCGGAACCCATGTCTAAAACGACAAAGCCGTCCCGGGGCTGTCCCTATCAAGCGCTTGTGCCGGATTCTGGGAGCCCCGCAGGGGCTTTGTCGTTTTAGCCAGGAGATTTATCTCCTGGTTCACTCCAAATAGTCCTTCAGGCGCCGGACGCTGGTGGATTCGCGGAGACGGATGAGCGCCTGGGCTTCGATCTGGCGGATGCGCTCGCGGGTGACGCCGAAGACGCGGCCGACCTCCTCCAGGGTGCGCTCCCGGCCGTCCTGGAACCCGTAGCGCAACTCTAGTACCCGGCGTTCGCGTTGGTCCAACTGGTCCAGCAGGTCTTCCATTTCCTCACGCAGGATCTGACGGTGGGCGGCGTCGGCCGGGGCGACGGCCTGCTGATCGGGGATCAGGTCGCCCAGATGGACGTCGTCTTCTTCGCCCAGGGGCGTCTCCAGCGAGACCGGCCACTGGGAGACGCGCATGATTTCCTGCACTTCGTCGACGTCCAGGCCGACATAGTCGGCGACCTCCGCCCGCGTCGGCTCCCGGCCGAGCTGCTGCTGCAGGGTGTTGGAGGCGCGCGTCACCTTGTTGATCATCTCGCCGATGTACACCGGCAGGCGGATGGTACGGGCCTGGTCGGCGACGGCGCGCTGGATACCCTGGCGAATCCACCAGGTGGCATAGGTGCTGAACTTGAAGCCGCGATGATAGTCGAACTTCTCGACGGCCCGCATGAGACCAATATTGCCTTCCTCGATCAGGTCGAGGAAGGCAATTCCGCGATTCATGTACTTCTTGGCTACACTCACCACGAGGCGAAGGTTGGCCTGGATCAGGCGATCGCGCGCGTGCTGCCCCTTGCGGAGCGCCATACGGAGCGCCATCCTACCGGCGGAACCGAGATCGGGGTCATCGACATGCTGCTCTGCCGCCTTGGCCTGTTCCATGATCATGGCGAGCGTCACTTCTTCGCTCGCCGTGAGCAACGGCACGGACGCGGCCTCGCGCAGGTAAAGTTTGACGAGATCTTCGAGGTCCTGCTCATCAGTCGCGGCGACCGGACGCTCCGCCGGCTCGCCATGGCTCACATCGAGCGCCGGCGGGGAGCCGTCTTCCGACCGGTGTGGGGCTGCCTCGGCGCCTGACGCTTCCGCGGGATGCGGCCCCGAAGGGGTCCGGGAACCGGCTCGTGCCGGCGGCAATTCGGACGCCTCAATGGAGACTCGATAGAATTCGACCTCGTACGCGGACTCTGGCGGGGATCCCCGAAGGGAATCGATGCTGTGGATGCCTGTGCTGACCCGTCCCTCGTCCGTAACCGCCACCCGTCCTCACCCTCTCTGCGCCGATGCTCGACAGGGAGCCGCCAGGCAGGCGGCTGACTGCATAGAGTGCCTGAACCGCCCCTGATCTACACGAGAAACCCTCCTCGCACTTTACCCTGGAGCTTAACAAGATGTCAACTTCCCAGGGGCCGAATTTGTTCAAACGTGTGGTGAACGTCCCGACCGCCAGGCAGGTTCTACCAGCAATCGCGATCAACGACCATGCGGGTGAGCAGGACGACGCCATCGGCGCCGCCTTGGGGGCGGCCATTCGCTGTCAGCCGCCGCGCGATCAGCAGCAGCAGCGCCGCGGCGGCGGTCGGCGCGGCGCGCCGTGATCCCGCTTGCCGGAGGCAGACGAGCGGCCAGACGGCGGTGCCGGTCAGGACGCCGACCGGCACCGCGCCGGCATGCAAGGCCGTGCCGATTGGTCCCCGGCCTTTGGCCAGCGGCCGCAGCCCGCCGATGGCGGCCATGGCGCCAAGCGCCCACGGCGCCGCCCGTGGCGTCAGCACGAGCATGCCGCCGACGAGCGTGGCCACACCGCGCCCGCCCCGCCAGCCCAACAGGGCCGGCCAGCACTGGCCGCTCAGCGCACCGAGCAGCGCCAGGCCGGCGAGCGCCTCGTCCCCCGTGAGCCGGCGGGCGCTCAGCACGGCCAGCCCGCCCTTCGTGGCGTCGCTGATCCAACCGGCCAGTCCGGCGGCGGGACCGGCGGCAACCGTCAGGTTGGAACTGCCGACGTTGCCGCTGCCGTAGCGGCGGAGATCGACGCCCGCCAGCCGGCCCAGCAGATAGACCACCGGCAACGAGCCGGCCACGTAGGCCAGGGCAACAGCCGCAATGGCCCGGCGGGCGCGCCCGGGCGGTCGCCGCTTCATTGCCCTTGCTGCCAGGCGAAGCCGAGCAGGCCGGGGCCGGCATAGGTGCCCATGACCGGCGAGAACGGGACGATGGAGAGGTCGACCTCGGGCAGCCGGCGCGCCGTCTCTGCCCGCAGCTCATCGGCCTGCGGCGCCGCCGCGGCGTGCTGGATCACCACATGCCGCGTCTGGGTGCTCTCCACATCCTTCACCAGGCGGTTCAGCATGCTGTCCAGGGCCTTCTGGCGGGTGCGGCAGATTTCCACCGGCGCGAAGCGGTCGTTGGAGCAGTGGACGACCGGCTTGATGCTCAACATGCCGCCGGCCATGGCGGCGATGCCGCCCAGACGGCCGGTCTGCGACAGGTACTTCAACGTGTCCAGCACGATGAGCAGGTGGGCCCCTGCCCGACGTTGCTTCAAGCGGTCGAGGACCTCGGTCAGAGCAGCGCCGGTCTGGGCCAGGCGCGCCGCTTCCAACGCCAGCAGGCCCTGCGCCATGGCGGCGGTGCCGGAATCGAACAAGGCGATCTGCACGTCCGGCAACTGCTCTTTCGCCTGCTGGATCGCCAAGCGACAGCGTTCGGCCATGGTGCTGACGGAGCCGCTGACGGTGACGCAGACGACATTCGCCGTGCCGGCGGCGCGGAAGGCGTCGATATAGGCGGCGGGCGAAGGCGCGGAGGTCGCCGGCGCCCGCCCGCTGCGCTCTAACTGGCGGTAAAACTCCTCGTGGCTGAGGTCCACACCGTCGAAATAGGTGCGCCCGTCGATCACGAAGGGCACCGGTATCACCCGGATCCCGAGCGCGCCGGCCTGCGCCGGGTCGAGGCAAGCGACACTCTCGCAGACGATGCCGACCTGGGCGGAGGGGGAGGAGGCGGATGGAGCGGAAGTATTCACGGGTGAGGTCCAATAGGTCCAATGAGGGGGGGGAGCAGGGCCGTCCTTTCCACCTTCATCCCACACCAATCCGATCGCCGTCCTGTGCCCGCGCCAACAGCGCCGCCGGCTGTACGTAGCCCATCTCGCCCCGCCCACATTCCAGCGCCTCCACGGCCGTCACGACCGCGCGATTGAGCGGCACCGCTATCCTTTGCTCATCCCCCAGGCGAACAATGTAGCCGTTGAGCCATTCGATCTCGCTCGGTCGCCGCCGGATCAGGCTCTGCAGCGTCGAGGAGTAGACCGGCGCCTGTTGGCGCATGGCGATGCGGGCCAGGCGCAGGCCGCCGATGCCAAAGGCGTCGGGCAGACCCAGAATCGTCCGTAAGGCGCGACTCCGCCGGTTGGCCGGTGGCGCGAGACGGGCGGCGTCCAGGACGGCCAGCCCTTCGCGCATGACGCCGAGCGACGTCCGAATGCCGGTACGAGTGCTGTACAGTTGTTGAATCGTCAAGCCGGTGGCGGCGCCGACGCCGTTATTCAGGTTGACCAGCAACTTCAGACGCTGGGCGCCGCGGACATCGGCGGTCACGTCGGTGCGTACGGCCGGGGCCAGCAGACCGGCCACGCGGCGGGTCTCGGCCTCGCGGCCGGTCTGGGCGGCGCCGAGGAGCAGGCGGCCGGGAATGGTATAGGTGATCTCCGCCGGCGCGAGCGACGTCGCGCCGAGTTCCACCACCGCGGCGTAGAGGCGCGGCAAGGGGACATAGCGGGCGGCGATGTCCAGCGCCGCCAGGCCGTTTTGGAGCAGGAGCACCTCCGGTCCCGCCCCGGTGATCGTCGTCGGCGTGGCATCGGCGATCTCGCGGCAGGCCGCCGCCAGGTCGGGCATTTTGACGGCGACGACCAGGAGTTCCGCCTCATGGGAGGGGGCGGTCCGGACCGGCACCCGCTGGCGGAAAGATCCCCGGCCGGTCGTGACCGCGACGCCGGTCCGGTAGCGTTCGAGAGAGCGTTCGCGGACGACCAGCTCGACCGGGGAACCGGCGCGGGAGAGCAAGGCCGCCAGCAGGCCGCCGACCGCACCGCCGCCGATCACACTCACCAGCGGGCCGGCCGGGGGCACGCCGGTACTCATCGCGCGCCGACCGCCTCCGTCTCGGGCCGCCGGCGCGCCGCCGACCGGTCGGGAGCCCCTTCACGCCGAGCGCCGGACGCTTCCCGGTGGAAGAGTTCGGGATAGTGCCGGCGGACGGCCTCCAGCACGCCGGCGGCGTCCAACCCGTAACGTTTCCTCCAAGAGGCCTGGGAACCATGCTCGACAAACTCGTCGGGGACGCCGACGCGGTAGAGGCGGCAGCCTTCCACGCCTTCGTGCTCTAGCAGCTCCCAGACGGCGCTGCCGAAGCCGCCGGCCAGGGCATTCTCCTCGATCGTGATCAGCCGGCCGACGGAATGCGCCAGGTCCAGGATCAGGTCACGGTCCAACGGCTTCACGAAGCGGGCGTTGACGACGGTGGCCGATACCCCTTCGCCGGCCAGTTGCTCCGCGGCGTGAATCGCCGAGTCCACACCCAGGCCGATGCCCAACAGCGCGACGTCGGCGCCGCGACGCAACACTTCCGCCTTGCCCACCGGCAACCGCTGCGGCGTACTGTCCAGGGCCACGCCCAGGGCCGCGCCGCGCGGATAGCGCACGGCGATCGGCCCGTCGTGCAACAGGGCGGTGTGCAGCATATGCTGCAACTCGTTCTCGTCTTTGGGGGCCATGAGCACGATGTTGGGGATGCAGCGCATGTAGGAATAGTCGAACACGCCTTGCTGCGTCTTGCCGTCGTCGCCGACGATACCGGCACGGTCCAGCGCGAACACGACCGGGAGCTCCTGGATGCACACGTCGTGGATGAACTGGTCGTAGGCGCGCTGCAGGAATGTCGAATAGATGCCGACCACCGGGCGCGCCCCCTGGCGGGCCAGCCCGGCGGCCAGGGCCACGGCGTGCTGCTCCGCGATGCCGACATCGAAAAACCGCTCGGGGAAACGGCTCCGGAACTTGGTGAGGCCGGTGCCTTTGGCCATCGCCGCCGTGATCGCGACGACGCGCGGGTCGCGCTCCGCCGCCCGGACGATGGCATCGGCGGCGTAGCTGGACCAGGAGGAGGCGGCCGGCCTCTTGTCCGCGGCCGGGGCCGGCGCCATGTCGTGCCAGGCGGCGGCATCCGCCTCCGCACGCGGGTCGCCCTTGCCCTTGATCGTGCAAACGTGCACCATCACGGGGCCCGGCGTCCGTTGGGCTTCGGCGAACGCCGCTTCCATCGCCGCCACGTCGTGGCCGTCCACCGGCCCGAGATAGCGGATCCCGAACGCCTCCCACAGGAAGGGGCTGGTTGGCCCGCTGTCCGTGGGAACAAACTGTCGGAGATGGGCGGGGAGGGCGCCGACGTTCGTGCAGATCGACATGCCATTGTCGTTGAGGACGATGATGACGCGCTTGCCGGTGCCGCCCAGGTGATCGAGCGCCTCGTAGGCCATCCCGGCCGTCATCGCGCCGTCGCCGATGATCGCGACGGCCTCGCCTTCCCGGCCGAGGACGCCGTTGGCAAGGACGACCCCCGTGGCGAGGGAGATGGAATGGCCGGCGTGGGCGGCGTAGACGGGATCGTGCTCGCTCTCCGCCGGCGACGGGTAGCCGAAGAGGCCGCCCTCCTGGCGAAGCGTCTCGAATTGGGGGAAGCGCCCGGTGACGAGCTTGTGCGGGTAGCACTGGTGGCCGACATCCCAGAATAACCGGTCACGCGGGCTGTCGAAGGCCCGATGGAGGGCGAGCGTCAGCTCCACCGCGCCCAGGTTCGGTCCGTAGTGCCCGCCGTTGCGCGGAATGACGCGCATCAGCTCGTCGCGGATCTCCTGGGCCAGCGTGGCCAGTTCCGGCGCCGTCATGCGCTTGAGATCATGCGGTCCGCGCAGATGTTCCAGCATGCCCACGGCTTTCCCCCTTTTCTTCCGACGGTCTTCCACGTCCACTCGCCGGCTCGTCCCCTTGTAACGGCACTAATGGCACAAACTCGTACCGGTCACGTAAACGGATCTGGGACCACCAGGTTGCGAAGGCCAGCACCACCAGTAAGGATAGCGCCTTGACCGGCGACCACACGGTCGCTGCGAACGCAACAGACAATATTAACCGTTCGACGACCAGGACTTTATGGGCCCCCAGGGCGGCCACCCGGCGCTCCGATCGCGCTTCGCCGTCCGCCGGCGCCGCCTCGGCCCGGCCGGCGGCGGCGACCTGCAGCAAGGCCAGCAGGTCGCAGACCACCGCCGCGGCGAACAGGACGGCGAAGAGCGGCTGCCATTGCGTCGTCACCGCAAAAGCGAGGCCAATCACGACCCAGGCCGCCATCAGCGCGCCGGCGATCGAGGCGGCGACGGCCACGCCGTAGCGCACCGGCACCGTCTGGTAGCCCGCCGCTCGGTCTCCTTCCATGTCGCGCACCGCCCCCAGCAGGTTGGTGGCGCTGTCGTGGCAGAAGAACAGGGCCACCAGCCACCACATGCGCGGCGGGATGCCGCCGGTGGCGGCGATGCTGCCGAAGAGCACCGTCAAGCCGGCCAGGATGCCCCGGTCGAAATGGCCGAGGAAGCCCTTCGCCTTGAAGGTGCGCGCGTAGGCGACGCCAAGGATCATCACCAGCCAGGCCAGAGCGAAGGTCCTCCAGCCGAGCAGGAGCGCCCCGAGGAAACCGGCGGCGATCAGGCCGATCATCAGCCAGAAGGCTTCCCGTTCGCCGACCCGGCCCGACGGGATCGGTCGCATCGGCTTTTCCACCCGGTCCAGCGTGCGGTCGTGGTAATCGGAGGTCGCCAGACCGGCCAGCCAGCCCACGGTCGGCGTGAGCCAGATCAAAGCGGCGCGCCCGGCGGAGAGGTGGCCCCCCACCGCCACCAGCCCCGCCGCGAGACAGAGCGTGCCGGCGTGGAAGAGCGTGTAGGGGCGGGCCATTTCCAGGTAGGCGAAGGCTTTGGCGCGCCAGGTCACGGTCATGGTTCGCTCCCTGCTTGCGCCCGCTGGTAGATGGCCAGCGCCTGCAGGGGCAGGGCCACGGCGTACATGCTGTCGGAATACCAGAGCGTGCTGTAGTAGAGGCCGATGACGGCCGGCGCCCAGGTCCCGTCGGGACGCTGCCTCCGCAGCAACCAGGCCACCGCCCGGCCGGCGGCGTCGGGATCGAACGTCGGGTCGCGCAGCAGCAGCGCGTGCAAGGCCCAGGCCGTCTCCTCCGCCGAGGACGGTGCGCCAGCGCCGCCCCACCCGCCATCGGCACGTTGCGCCGCCGCCAGCCAGGCCGCGGCCCGGCGCGCCATCGGGCCGTCGCCCATGCCGAGGAGCACGAGGGCCTCCAACACGGACGCCGTGCCGGCGACGTCGTTCCGGAACCAGATCGCCTCGAATGCGCCGTCCGGACGTTGGACGCGCTCCAGGTAGGTCAGGGCCCGCGTCACCGCCGGGTCGTCGGCGCCGACTCCAGCCTCGGCGAAGGCGGCGAGCGCATGGCCGGTGATATACGGGCAGGCGCGGTCGAAGGGCATGCGGGAGTTCTTGACGAAGGTCGACCAGGAGCCGTCGCGGTTCTGCATCCAGCGCATGAAGGCCAGCCCGTCCCGGATGCTGGCCTGGTCGGCGGCGACGCCCAGGCGCAGGAGGGCGCGGACGACGGCCGAGGAGTCGTCCATGTCCGGCCAGCCGCCCGGCTGGTCCCAGGCCCACCCGCCCGGCCTGGCGCCCGTCGGGAAACAGACGTCCCGGAACTGCGTCTCCTGGAACCACCGCCGGAGGACAAGGTCGGCCGGACCGCCGAGGGCAGCGCGCTGCGTGGCCAGCGCCTGGACCGTCAGGGCGCTGTCGAAGGTCTCGAGGTCGCGGTCGATGGGCCAACTGCCGTCGGCGCGCTGGGCCTGCTCGACGTAGGCGGCCGCCCGCTTGGCGACATCGCCGCCCGGCGTCTCGATCAGGCACATGGCGACGATCGAGGTGAGGAAGGCCGATTCCTCGTAGCCGCCGTTCGCGCATTGGGCGCGCCGCAGCCAGCGCAAGCCCTGCCGCTCCACCAGGCGGCGTAACGGCCGCCGGAAACGGGCGACGGGGCGGTGGCGGTCGTGCAGCATCGAAAGGCTGAGGAAGGCGGGGAACGTCGTGGAGATGGTGCGGCGCACCGGCCGGGGCAGCAAGGCGATTTCGACCGGCAGGGGGCGGATCGCCCGCCAGGGGACCAGGCCAGCCATGGCCCAGACGGTGCGGCAGGGGCCGCTCAGAGTGGCTCGCGCCGGGTCGTTGATCGCGGCGAACCCCCCAGCGTCATCGAGCCAGCGCCGACCGCGGGCGATCTGCTCGCGATAGCGGTCCGGCTGCTCCTCCTGCAAAGCGGCCACGGCCAGCGCGGTGGCGTTGAGCGTGCTGGCATCCGTGACGGCGTCGCCCCAGCCGCCGTCGGCCCCCTGCGTCGCCACCAGCCACTCCGTCCCAGCACGGAGGCGTCCGGCCAGCCGGGTCGGGGCGTGGCGGCGCAGCGCCAC
>JAICXR010000173.1 GCA_025980355.1 Chloroflexota bacterium
AGCTATACCGCCTTCTCCTACGACGCCACGGCGCCGGTGGTCCGGCGCTGCCTTGACGCCATCCGTTCGCTGGGCCGTGAGCCGGAACTGGGCGCCACCGGCGGCGGCAGCGACGCCAACATCTTCAATAAGCACGGGATCGCCACGGTGCTCCTGGGTGTCGGCTATGAGGACATCCACACGTCCAACGAACACATCGCCATCACCTCGGTGGTGGAGTTGACGCAGACGCTTCTGGCCTTGGTGGGCGAGACCGGCGTGTGAGGAGGGCCAACGGACGAGCGACGTGCCGGTGGTAGCATAGTCGCCGAGGGAACAGCAAGAACACATGGTGCTCGAACTGCGACTGGGGGACGTCGTCCAGTTGCGCAAGCTGCACCCCTGTGGCGGCAGCGAGTGGACTATCGTGCGTCTGGGCGCCGACATCGGACTACGCTGCCGAACGTGCCACCATCGCGTGCTCATCGAGCGTCCGACGTTGGAGCGACGCATCAAACGCTTCGTTGAACGCGGCCCGACGACCGTACCGGTCGGCGTCAACGGAGGGACGCCGGGGAAGATGGACAACGAATGAGTCGGAACGACGCGCCGATCCCGCTCCTCTTGGATACCGACATCGGCGATGACGTCGACGACGTGTTCGCCCTCCTGCTCGCGGCGCGCCATCCGGGCCTGCGCCTGCTCGGCGTGACGACCGTCTACGGCGACGTCGCCCAGCGCAGTCGCATCGCCCGGAAGCTGCTGCGCCTGGGTGGCCACGGGGACATTCCGGTCGTCACCGGCCTCGGCCGGACGCTGGACGGGCGTGAGCCGGGGGCCGTCATGACCTCCGGCAAAGGTTTCGCCCCCGATGCGGAGCCGCCGGGCAACGGTGCCGACGCGGGAGCCGTGGATTTCCTGATCGAGCAGATCATGGCCAGCGCGGAACCGCCGATCCTGGCCGCCGTCGGCCCGCTCACCAATCTCGGCGCGGCCCTCCGCCAGGAGCCGCGCCTCGCCACCCGGCTGCGCGCCCTGGTGGTTATGGGTGGCCGGCTCGGGCCGGACGCCGAGCGCGGGGAGCACAACGTCAACATGGACCCGGAGGCGACCAGGCTGGTGTTGGAGTGCGGCGCACGCTTGCGGCTCGGGACCGTCGAGGTGACCGGCCAGGCGCGCCTGGGAGCATCGGCCGCGGCGCGCCTGCGTGGCCGCGGCGACGCCGCCTGCGTCGGCGCCGCCGATATGCTGGACCTCTACCTGCGGCAAATGGCGCGGCGGGACACGCCGATGTACGATCCCCTGACGTTGACCCTCGCCTATGACGCCGAGTTCCTCAGTATGCGCCCGGTCCGGCTCCGGCCGACGTACGCAGAACGTCTGGTCGTGCTGGATGCGGAGGGCGCCGCCGAGTCGCGCACCGACGTGTCCGTCGCGGCGGACAGCGCGGCATTCATCGAGCATCTCATCGCCACGATGGTCATGGCGTAAACACGCGCGTGGGCCGCGGTTGCCGTCGCCGCCGATCAGGTGTTACCGTCTACGCAGGTGCAAGGGGAAGTAGGTAATGGCGGAGACGGTCCACAGCTACGTTCGCCGGCACGGCGGCGCCGAAGACCCGGTCGAGCTGAATTATCTGGCGACCGGCCGGCACTTACAAGAGGACTTGCAGGCGCTGGCCGGGGCGGATTTGCCGAAGCCCGACCTGTTGCGCGGCATCCTGCGCTGTACGTCGCTCGCCCAGGCGGCGGCGGCGGTGGCTCTGAAGCTGAACGGTCTCTACACGCGAGAAGTTGCCGTCGATGACTCCGACGCCTTCTACCGCAGCCACCCGGAGTTCGTCGGCCCGCCGCGCATCCAACTGCGCCCCGCCCGGCCGCCCCGACCGGGCGGCGTGACCAACCCGACCGGGCGCGCATGAGCAGCGTGGACGGGACGAAGGCGTACCGGGAAGCAGGGTTCCCGTGCGCCGGCTGCTGAGTCCGACGGTGGTCGTCCCGGCCGTTCTCAGCCTTTCCCTGCTCGGCGCACTCCTGGCCTTCGGCGACGTCGGGCAGATCGGCGATCTACTCGGCGGCTTCCAGCCGCTGTATATCGCCGCAATTGTGCTCTTGCTCGTTGCCTACGAAGTGGTGCAATGCACCCAATGGAACGTCTTGCTGACCGCCGAGGGCATCCAGGCGCCACTAAGGGCGCGCCTCTTCGCCTATTTGGTGGGCGACATGGCCCGCGTCCTGCCCATCGGGAACTACTTCGAGAACTACCTGCTCCTTCGGGAAAGCGGGACCGACTTCGGACGCTCGTCGGCGGCGACGACGCTCAGCGTGCTCATCGAGGTCGCCGTCTGCCTCACCGGCCTCGTCATCCTGGGGATCGGGCCCTGGGTGTGGCTGCGACCGCTCATCGTCGGCGGCCTGGCGGTTTTCCTGCTGGCCGCCTGGGGGATTCGCCGCCACTACCACCGGCGACCCCGCCCGCGCTGGGTCGCTAATCGTCCCGCGATTTGCAAGTTGCTGGACGAATTGCGGCAATTCCAGTCCGGCGTCGCCGCGTTGCTGCACCCGCGCGTCCTGAGCCGGGCCGCCGCCCTGGGCGCGTGCTACGTCGTCCTGGGCGGCTCCGTCCTCTTCCTCGTGGTGCGTGGCCTGGGTTTCGGGTCGCTTGCCTATGGCGACGTGCTGGCGGTCTATTTCTTCAGCATCGCCTTCGCGCTGATCTTCCCGTTGCCCGTCGACATCGGCGTTTTCGAGGCCAGTGGCACAGGGGCGTTCCTGGCCATCGGCCTCTCGCGCAGTGACGCCGTGAGCGCCATGCTGCTCAGCCGGCTCTTCACCACCGGCACGGCCGTTGTGGTGGCGATCGGCGCCATCGTCATCCTCCGCGACCAGGTCCCGGCCATCCTCCGTAGTCGCCCCGATACGGGCGATCCTTCCCCGGCCGGCGGGCCAACCCGAAAGGGCTAGCAAAAACGGCGGGAACCCCGCCCTGCCGCTCGCTTGGCGGTACGCTGCACTTTGGGTCATCAGGCAATGGTGACGTCGGCGAGAGCGCGGTCGCTCTCACCGGGGCCGAAGAGGAGCGTTCGTGAACAACCCACCGCAGTTGTTGCCGACGATGCAGGACGGCGAAGCGCCGGGGCTTCGGTATCGCATCCAGGGCGAACTGGTGCCCGTCCTCCACGTCTGGCTGGACGGCAGCATGCCGGTCTACTTCGAGCATCACGTCGTGCTCTGGAAAGACCCGCCGTTGCAGATCGGCATGCGGGGCAAGGGCGGGTTCAAGCGAATGCTGGCCGGCCTGCCCGTCTTCCAGACCGAAGCGCGGGGGCCGGGCGAGATCGCCTTCTCGCGGGACGACGCCGGACACGTCTTCCCCCTCCACCTCCCGGCGGGCACGAGCGTGCTGGTCCGCGAACACCAATACCTGGCCGCCAGCGGCAACCTCGACTACACCTATCAACGCATTAAGGGCTTCGCCAACATGATGGTGGGCAATAGCGGCTTCTTCATTGACCAGTTCACCGCCGGCCAGCAGGAAGGTGTGCTCTGGCTGCACGGCTACGGCAACGTCTTCGAGAAGACCCTGGCGCCCGGCGAGCAGATCGACGTGGAACCGGGCGGCTGGATCTACCGCGACGGCAGTGTCCAAATGGAACAGACGGTGTACGGCCTGCGCACCGGTATCTTCGGCGGCCAGGGGAATATTGTCTGGAACCGATTCACCGGACCCGGCAAGGTCGGCATTCAGTCGATGTACGTCCACTACCCAACGGAGGAGTGATGCGCTGGATTGCGCCGCGTCACCGCCCTCGGTATCGTCCGTTCTAGCAATCAATTGAATATGCGGCCGAATCCTCTTGGGAGGAACGGGGGAACCGAACGTCTGGGGTGAATCCTGCCGATGTGGCAGGTAGGGCCGATCCCGCCCGAACCCGTCAGCTCACCTCGTAGGCATGGGGACGAACGATAGCGCGCTTTGCGCTATCCGCTGGAGCGTTTCCAGGCGTCGGTCGCGCCACCTGGAGGCGTGCTATGCAACTCGGTATTCTCAGCTTCCTGCGGCGATCCCAGAAGGCGTTCCCTTCGCCGGAGGCTCCCCCCCCGACCGACTCCGAGCCGAACGTTTCAGCGTCGGCGCGACGCGAACCGGCGGCGCCCGCGCGCCCGCTCGTGGCCGAGGCGGCCGTGGAGCAAACGCTCCGGCCTTTCCATTCCGAACGCTATGGGTACCACCTGACCTTGCCCCCGGGCTGGCGGGCCGACGCACCGCGCTCGATCGCCGGCAGTCCGCCGATCGAACGCTTCAGCGGCCCCGACCGGTTCCAGGTGGGCGTCTGGACGGAATCGTGCCCGCTCCGCGTCCTGCCCGACGTCCCGGCCGCGGAGCGGGTCGGCAAGTTCGCGCTTGCCGATGGCCGCGTCGTGTCGTTCCACGCTTTCGCCGCGCCCGCCGACGGGGGCATGCAATTCCTGGAAGGGCGCTGGCTGGCGGGGGGCAAGCGCTGGACGGTCGACGTGCAGGTCCCGGCGGCCGGCGAGCGGGCGCCGATGCTGGAAGCGTTGGGTGGGATTCTGGCCTCCCTGGCCCTCGATGATTGACAGCCTATGGCGCGCCGCCCTATCCTGACAGTGCAGCATGGTGCATGGTGGAACCCGTTGAGCGGGCAGGAGGAACGTGGTCGCGCGCCGCGCCCGAGTCGCCGGATGGGGGAAATATGTTCCGGCCAACGTCGTCACCAACCGCGACTTGAGTGAAACGCTCGACACGTCCGACGAGTGGATCCGCAGCCGCACGGGCATCGCGGAACGGCGGGTAGCCGGGTCGGACGAAGCGACGGCCAGCATGGCCACCATTGCCGGTCGCAATGCGCTGGCCGTCGCCAACGTAGCGGCCGAAGACGTCGACTGCGTGCTCGTGGCGACCTGCACGCCCGACTATTCGATGCCGGCGACGGCGAACCTGGTCCAGGCCGGCCTCGGGGCGACGCGAGCGGGGGCCTGCGACATCAACGCGGCGTGCTCGGGCTTCGTCTATGCGCTGGCCCTGGGCGATAGCTGCATCCGCGCCGGCCTCTTTCGGACCGTGCTGGTCATCGGTGCCGAAACGTTCTCCCGGATCGTGGACTGGAACGACCGGGCGACGTGCGTCCTCTTCGGCGACGGCGCGGGGGCGCTGGTGTTGCGGGCCACCGACGAAGACTACGGCTTGCTGGCGACGACGGTCGGCTCCGACGGCAGCCGGGCTGACCTCTTGCTGGTGCCGGGCGGCGGCAGCCGGATGCCGGCCAGCGCCAGCACGATCGAGGATCGCCTGCACATGGTCCGGATGGACGGCCGGGAGGTCTTCCGCTTCGCCGTCGGGGTGCTGCCGCGCATCACGGAGCAGGTCATCGCCGCCGCCGGATGGACGCTGGACGACGTCGACCTCTTCGTTGCCCATCAAGCCAACGTGCGCATCATCCAATCCGCCGCGCGCAGCCTCGGACTGCCCGACGAGAAGGTCTACGTCAACGTCCATCGCTACGGCAATACGTCCGCCGCCTCGATCCCGATCGCGCTGTGCGAGGCCTATGAAGAGGGGCGCTTGCACGACGGCAGCGCCGTCGTCCTGGCCGGCTTCGGCAGCGGGCTGAGTTGGGCGGCCTCGGCGTTGCGCTGGGGCCCGACGCCGGGGCGAGTAGGACTAATCGCGCCGCCGGGCAACGCCTTCCAAGACTGAGGTATACTACGCCTATGTTCCCAGTACACATCGGTCTCGACCCGATCATCACGTACATCGGCCCCGTCGCCCTGCGCTGGTATGGCCTGATGATCGGCATTGGCATTGCTGTCGGCTTGATGGTGGACGCCCGCGAGGCCGACCGCACCGGCTTCGGCCGGGATACGGTCTATAGTCTGGCGACCTGGCTGATCATCTTCGGCATCATCGGTGGCCGGCTGTATTATGTCGTCCAAAACGACTTTGGCTATTTCCTGACCCATCCCCAGGACATCCTGGCGACCTGGCAGGGCGGCATGGCCTTCTTCGGGACGATCTTCGCCTGTTTCATCGTCATCCTGATCTTCGCCTATCGTCGTCAGCTCTCATTCTGGCGCCTGTTGGATACACTCGTGCTGGGCTTACCGCTCGGGCAGGTCTTCGGGCGCGTCGGCAACATGGTCAACGGCGACATCGTCGGCTATCGGACGAACAGCGCCTTCGCCTTTGTCTACACCAACCCGCATTCCTTCATCGATCCGGCCGACCTGAATCATCCGGTGTTTCCCGCGGCGTTGGTGGAACTGCTCATGTCCCTGGCAATCTTCGGCATCCTCTGGTACCTGCGGACGCGGTTGCGCACGCCGGGCATGCTCTCGGTGGTCTATCTGATCGCCTATTCGATCAGCCAGTTCGCCGTCTTCTTCTGGCGCGCCAACAGCGTCACCCTCTTCGGCCTGAAGCAGGCGCAATTGACGTCCATCGCCCTGTTCATCGTCTGTATCCCCCTCGGCTTCTACCTCTGGCAGCACTACAGGGGCCGGCCCGATTCGATGCGTGCGTCCACCGCGGCCGAACCGGCGGAAGCGGAACCCGTGGAGCAGGTGGCCATTCCCGAAGAAGCTTCCCGGGTGGGCCAGTAATCCGGTCGACGTCGGCACCCAACGCCAAGCGATATTCGCCCTCAGCCCCCTTGCGCGTTCCGCGCCCCTACGACGCGCGCCGGGCCGGTAGGCTCGCCATGCAGGTCGGGCAGGCGACCCAGTCCGCTTGCACGGGGCGGTCGCAGTTGGGGCAGCGCCGCGGCAGTGCGGCCGGCGGGGCTGCGCTCACCGCGGTGCGCGGCGCTTGAAAGGTCGTGACGGTACCCTGGCGGGGTTGCCGGGGGCGGCGAACGGCGACGACCAGGGCGAGCACGACCACCAGGGCCAGCGCGGCGACGGCGATCTGGAGGATGGCGACGAGGAGCGCGCCAAGCTGGAGCGCCAGGGCGCCGGCCTCGGCGGCCAGTTGGCCGATGGCGGCATGCAGCGTCGGCGGCACGATCCCGGTCAGAAAGGCCGGCAGGAACGGCGCTCCCAGCGCCCGGAGCCGGCTGACACACCAGGCGAGACCGACGATCGCCAGCAGAGCGACCAAGAG
>JAICXR010000075.1 GCA_025980355.1 Chloroflexota bacterium
GACCGGCCGCGAGCGGCCGCTGGCGGACGTGCGCCTGCTGGCGCCGCTGATCCGGCCGCCCAAGCTGCTGGCGCTGGCCGCCAACTATCAGGACCACATCACCGAGAGCGGCGGCGCGCGGGTCGACAAGACCGGGCTCGCCCCGAAGCTCTTTCTCAAGCCGTCCTCGGCGATCATCGGTCCGGACCAGCCCGTCCTGCTGCCGGAGGTCTCCCAAACCGTGGACTGGGAGCTGGAGCTCGCCGTCGTCGTCGGCCGGCGCGCCCGCAACGTGCCGGTGGAGCAGGCGCTCGGGGCGGTGGCGGGCTACACGATCGTCAACGACGTCTCGGCGCGCACGGTCGACTACGGCGGCGCCCGCAGCGACTATGCCTGGCGAGACTACTTCGACTGGCTGATGGGCAAGTGGCTGGACGGCTTCGCCCCGCTCGGTCCCTACCTCCTCACCGCCGACGAGGTGCCGGACCCGCAGAACCTTGACCTGCGCCTGACGGTGGACGGCACGCAACGGCAATGCGCGAATACGCGCGACATGATTTTCAGTGTGGCGGAGATCATCGCCTTCGCCTCGCGCCTGATGACGCTGGAACCGGGCGACATTATCGCCACGGGCACGCCCTCCGGCGTCGGCGACGCCACCGGCACGTATCTCCGGGCCGGCAACGTCATGGAGGCGACGATCACCGGCCTGGGCACCTTGCGCACGCCGGTCCAGGCGAAATAGCCGTCGACGGAGAGGATGGGACATGGCACACACCTATACCGCGGCGATCATCGGCTGCGGGCGCATGGCCGGCTCGATCGACGACGAAGTGCGGGGCAGCTCGTCGGTCGTCTTCCCGTATAGTCACGCCGGCACCTACCAGGCCTGCCCGCGCACCGGACTCGTGGCCGCCTCCGACGTGCTGGAGGATAAGCTGCACGCCTTCTGCCAGCGCTGGGAGATCCCCAATCCCTACACCAATTTCCGGGAGCTGATCGACCGCGAGCAGCCGGACGTGGTCAGCGTCACCACCCGGCCAGGCAGCCACCGGGAGATCGTCGTCTATGCGGCGGAGCACGGCGTCAAAGCGATCTGGTGCGAGAAGCCGCTCTGCTGCTCCATGGCCGAAGCCGACGCCATGGTGGACGCCTGCGAGCGGCATAACGTCAGGTTCAACCTCGGCGTCAACCGGCGCTACAGCTCGGTCTACCGCGAGGTCCGGCGGCTGGTCGCGGAGGGCATCGTCGGGGAGCAGCGCACCGTCATCGGCTACTGCGCCGGCTCCGCCCTCTGGAGCCACACCCACGCCTCCGACCTGCTGTTGCTGCTCGCCGGTGATCGCAATGTCGACTATGTGCAGGGGACCGTCGGGGCGGACGAGGCCGACTTTGCCGACAACCACGTCGACGTCGATCCTTCGGTCGACTCGGCCTATGTCCGCTTCAGCGGCGGCATCCACGGCTACCTCCTCGCCACCCTCGGCTACGAGTGGGAGGTGACCGGCACGACCGGCAAACTGCGGATGCTCAACGATGGGCAAGCCCTCGAATTGCGCCGTCACGGCGGGGCCGGGAAGCAGCTCGAAGTCGTACCGCCGCCCCCGTTCGAACGGACCAGTAGCGCCTTGAACTGCCTGACCAACCTCGTCGACGCGCTGGACACCGGCGGCGGCACCCAGGGCAACGTGCAGCTCGCCCGCCGCAGTCAGGAGCTGATCATGGGCGTCATCGCCTCCCACGGGCTGCAGGGCGCGCGCGTGGCGCTGCCCCTGGCCAACCGCGACCTCTACGTCGGCAAGCGCGACTGGTGAGCCCGGAAATGGCCGAGCGCGTCAATAGCGCCGTAGACCGGCCGCCCCGCTATCGCGTCGCCATCGCCGGCTGCCACCGCATGCTCTCCCGGGACGTCGCCGGCCACAACTGGGCCGCCGCCTTCGCCGCCGTCCCGCGCGCCGAGATCGTCGCCGTGTTCGACAAGGGTACGGACACCCGCGCTGCCTTCGCGGCCTGCTGGGGGCCGCTGCCGGCGTTCGACGACTACGGGACGATGCTCACCGCCATCCACCCGGATGTGCTCTGCCTGGCCACGCGTCAAACCCAGCACGCCGACCAGATCGAGCAGGCGGTGGCGGCGGGTGTCCGTGGCATCCTCTGCGAAAAGCCGCTGGCCACCTCGATGGGCGAGGTGGATCGTATCGTGGACACGTGCCGCCGCTCCGGCGTCGCCTTCGCCTTCGGCCTCGACCGCCGCTGGTCCCCCTTCTACCGCAACCTGGTCGGCGAACTGCGGGCGGGGATCGTCGGGGAGGTGCGCACGATCGTCGCCTTCGGCCTCCTCAACCTCGTCAACCACGGCTGCCACTGGTTCGATCGGGTGCTGGACCTGGCGGGCGACCCGGAAGTGGCCTGGGTGACCGGCAGCGTGGAGTCCCTGGCCGGCGTGCCGGCGTCGTCCAACCGTCACCTCGACCCTCCCGGCAGTTGCCAGATCCAGCTCACCAACGGCGTGGAGGCCTTTGTCAGCCGCGCCGGGTCCGGCATGGCCTTCGACGTGGTGGGCAGCCGCGGCCGGCTGGTGATCGTGAACGATGGCGCCGAGACGCACCTGTGGACGACCGGCGCCGATGGCAAAACGCAGTTGTCGCGAACGCTGCCGGCGGCAAGGCCGGCCCCCGCCGGGCCGGCGGCGGTGGCCGATCTGCTCAGGGCCCTGGACGAGAGCGGGCCGACCCGGTGCGGCCTCGACTGCGCCCGGCGCGCCTGCGAGATCGGCTTCGCCGTCCACCAGTCGGACCGCGAAGGTGGCCGGCGGATCACGCCGGCGGAGATCGACCGCGACCTGCGCATCGCCTCCCTCCCCTGGGGCAATGAGTAGGTACCTATCAGCACTACCGAGAGGACAACGATGAACAACACGCTCCTCGTCCACGTGGGGGTCCGCACAACGGACCTGGCGGCGTCGATCCGCTTCTGGCGTGATGCGCTGGGCTTGCGCGTCGCCGCGACCATGGAGGGCTGCTACGACCTCACCGACGGCCGGCACAACTTCCGCGTCTTCCAACACGGGGGGGCGGCCCGCCCGCCCCACGTGTCCGGCCTGCTCGACTACCTGCACATCGGCGTCCTGGTCGACGACCTGGCGGCCACCGCCCAGCGCTGCCAGGACCTCGGCTTCCCGATCATCTGGGACGGCGTCGCGGCCGGCCACGCCTACGACCCGCAGCAGCCGCCGACCGAGTCGTTCAAGGTCGCCGACCCCGACGGCATCGTGGTCGACGTGACGGCGAGCCCGGCCCAGTGGCCGGGCGTGGGCCTGTGAATCGCCGCCCTACCAGGCCGCAGTGGTGTTGACCCGTTCTTGCAACGTGGCGAAGCAGGCCGCTTTGACCGTCATGCGCTGGGGATCGATCAGCATCGCGGCGCAATGGGGCTGTCCGCCGCCGACGAAGACGAGCGGCGGCAGGTTGGGGAACTGTTCCCGCACGTCCCGGCTGACCTGCTGTTAGGTGCCGGCGAAGACCAGCCCGGTCAGGGCTTCCGCCTGCGTGGTGAAGCACTTCGTCTACGCTGGCGGTGGCGGCGCCCCGGCGGGCTGGGCCTGTCGGTCCGGACGGTCGAGTGGCAAGTGGCCCGGCTGCCCAAGAAACTGGGCCTTCCCTCCCGCGCGGCGCTGGTCGCCTACGCAGCGCGCCAATCGTCCGCGGAACAAGACGAACGGTGCCATGGACGTTTTCACCAGGCGTGAGGCCGCCGAGGGGTTCTCCCGAGGCGGCCCGTTGACCCTGACCGGTGTCGCACGTCGTTGGGCTATCCGAGCATGGAATGGAGCTTTCTCGGGGACGTGACACCATGTGCTTGGTGCGGCAAAGCATCCCGTGCCGGTAGGGCGCTCAACATCGTCGGTCTGGCGTCGCGTGGTAGGATGCCGAGAGGCGATGATTCCTGGGGGAGCGCGACATGGGCGACCGGTCGGGCGTAGCCCTGGTGCCGTCCGCGGCCCTCTGGCCGCCGGACGACACCGAGCAGAGCGTCTTGGGCACCAACCTCCACCAGACGGCGATCCGGCTGCTCATCTCCGGCATCAACGAGGCGGCCGCGCTCGCCACGCCGGAGGGCGCCCCTCCCCGCTGGCAAGCGGGCGGGCAGACCATGATCCGCGACTTCCGCCGGCCCGACGGCACGAGTTACACCACGTTGCCCGATGTCTTCGTGTACCGAAAGCCCTGGGACGACGCCCGCGGCTCGCTGCACGTCACGACCGATGGGCCACCTATCCTGGTTATCGAGGTGCTGAGCGAAGAGACGCACGAGCAGGATCTGGACATGGAACGGGGCAAGGGCTACAGCTATGCCCGGGCCGGCGTACGAGAGTACCTGACGCTGGACCCGGCCTATCGCTACGCGCCGGCGGGCGGCGCGGGTTGGCGGCTGGAGGGCGGCGCCTACCGGCCCTGGCCCCGGGAGGGCGATGGGCGCTGGGCGAGCGAGACGTTGCCGCTGGCGTTCGGGCTGGAGGGGGCGCGGGCGGCGGTCTACGCCGCCGATGGCCACCGCATCTTGCGCGAGGGCGAGGTCGAACGGACGCTGCGTCGCGAGCGCGACACAAATGAGCGCCGGCTCCAGGAAGCCCTGGCCGAGCAAGAGCGGCTGCGTCGGGAATATGCAGCAGAGGTGGAACAACTGCGCCGCCGCCTGGAGGAGATCGAACACGGCCGGTAGGGCAGCCGTCGCTGGTCCGGCTGCCTGCGGTCGGCTGGCTGGCGCACATGGAGGCCATCGGCGCGCCGGATTTCGCGGTGGCCCTGCCGCCGGCCGCCGAATTGCCGGCCGAGCTGCTCCGCCTCGCCGTGCCGCACCACGATATCAACGACTTGGTCGCGCTGCTCCCGACGCCGGAACGGTCGGCGGAGCTTTGGTGGGTCCTGGAACGCTGCGCGCACACGCTGGTGCGGTCGATGGGATCGGTGGAGCGTCCGCCGCCGTTTCCCGCGCTCCCGCAACGCATGGGCGCGTTGCGCCGGTATTTCTTTTTTTTTATGTCTATTGTGTCCAGCCCGATCTCCAGGGTCTGACGCCGCATACCACGCTGGAGCGGGCGATCGTTGACCACTTGCAGGCCGGTCGCCACTGGCGAAGCGGTGCAGGCTGGCTTCGGCTCTGAAGGGCCGACCCAGGGAGATCCGGCCGGGCCGGAGCAATGGCTTGGCACGCCAGTCGGTGAGGATCGTGTGCCCCGCCCGCCAAGCGCGTTCGTCTCCCGGTCACATGCTGCCGCCGCGTACCGTCATAGGGGTGACGGATGAAGGGGTGACGGACCACCTACGGTCGATGTGACGGAGGAGATCGACTGGAAGGCCAGCATCCCGTTCGAGCAGAGAGACGAAGGAGACGACGGATGCCAGCACGGATGAAGAACCCGGCGACGGTCCTGCCCGGGGCTATGCAGGCCATACAGGCCCTGCTCGCGGCAACGGAACAGGGGGGCGTGCCAGCAGCGACGCTCGCCCTGGTCCACCTGCGGGCGAGCCAGATTAACGGCTGCAATGTCTGCGTCGACTCGGGCACATGCCAAGCCAGGGGGGCGGGCGAGAGCGACGGGCGGCTCTCCGCCGTCGCGGCCTGGCGGGAGACAAGTTGCTTCACCAGCGCAGAACGCGCGGCCCTCGCCCTCACCGAGGCCGTGACTCGGCTCAGCGACCAGGCCGATCCGGTTCCGGACGCGATCTGGGCGGAGGCCGCCCGGCACTACGACGAGCAGGCGTTGGCGGCCCTGATCGTCTCGATCGCCACGACCAACA
Source organism: Chloroflexota bacterium (assembly GCA_025980355.1). Lineage (GTDB taxonomy): Bacteria > Chloroflexota > UBA4733 > UBA4733 > UBA4733 > UBA4733. The sequence goes on from JAICXR010000075.1 coordinate 5,781, forward strand.
CGTTCAACCGCCTGAACGTCACCACGAGGCAGATGGCCGGCGAGTGGGCGTCCTGACCGACGACGCTCCTTCGCGCACGATCCGCGCATCCCGCGCGAACGCTAGGTCCGGCAGCCGATCGACCTCGAAATAGCCAATCGCCTCGAGGTCATCGCCGGCCTTTGGGTCGCCCGACACGATCGTCGCCGCGTAGACGGCCAGGATCACCGGGTCGCCGGCCGCGGAGTAGAGGCCGACCAGGCGATCGACGCGGACGTCGACGTTCAGCTCCTCCCGCGCCTCGCGGGCGGCCGCCGCTTCCAGCGCTTCTCCCCGGTCGACGTAGCCGGCGGGGAGGGCCCAGCGGCCGCGCCCCGGCTCGTTGCCGCGGCGGCCGAGGAGCACGCGCCCGCCGTCGGTGATCAGGACGGCCACCGCGACCTTGGGGTCGGCAAAATAGACGAACCCGCAGGCCGGGCAGGTCGGGCGCGGCCGTCCGTCGTGAGGTCGGGCCTCCAGGGGCGTGCCGCAGGCGGGGCAGTAGCGCATTGCGTGTCTCCGAACAGGTGGGCCGGTGCTATACTCGAATCGGCGTGGGGGTCGGCGCGCCGGGCTGCCGGGGTCGGGCCACCGGCCAGCGCCCTCCTCACCGGAAATCGCGTGCGCCATGCTGGGAAGAAACGAGGGCCGGGCCATGGAGCGCAGCTACGATGTCACCGTCACGATGCAGTATACGTTGCGTGTGCAGGCGCCGGATGAAGACGAGGCGCGGCGCATCGCCCTCATCGCCGCCGACTTCGCCAACCAGTGCGTCCGCTGGGACGAGCTGCGCCAGTGGCAGGAGATCCGGCCCGCCGGCCTGGTGGTCGACCCGGCCCGGGCCGAGGTCCATCTGTCGCCGAGCGAGGGGAGGATAGGGGCATGACGACCGCCACGCAGCGCGCTGCTGCAACCTCCGCGAACGACACCGCCGGCGCCCGCTTGCGTTGCATCTCCTGCGGGGCCGAATACGGCCTGCAAGAGGTGGTGTATCACTGCGTCAGTTGCGGCGACCTGCTCGATGTGGTCTACGACTACCCGGCCTACGAGCCGGAATCGTTGAAGCGCCAATGGCTGGCGCGGCGCACCTCCTTGCTGCCGATCGACCAGAGCGGCGTCTGGCGCTACCGTGAGCTGCTGCCGTTCCTGGCCGACGAGGCGGCGATCGTGACCTTCCCCGAAGGCAACACGCCCCTGCTCGACGCGCCGCGCAGCGCCCGCCATGCCGGCGTCCATCACCTGCAATTCAAGCACCTCGGCTTCAACCCGACCGGCTCCTTCAAGGACTACGGCATGACCGCCGGGGTCAGCCAGGCCAAGGCGCTGGGCATGCGGGCCGTCGCCTGCGCCTCCACCGGCAACACCAGCGCCTCCCTCGCCGCCTACGCCGCGCGCGCCGGCCTCCTGGCCATCGTCCTGATCCCGGAAGGGCAGGTTTCCTTCGGCAAGCTCTCCCAGGCCCTGGACTACGGCGCGCTGACCCTGCAGTTGCGGGGCGACTTCGACGCGGCGATGGCGCTGCTGCTGGACATCGCGCCGGAGCTCGGCGTCTACGTCGTCAACTCCGTCAACCCATTCCGGTTAGAGGGCCAGAAGACGGTGATGGTGGAATTGCTGGAGCAACGCGGCTGGCGGGTGCCCGACCGTATCATCGTGCCCGGCGGCAACCTCGGCAACGGCTCCTCGTATGGCAAGTGCCTGCGCGAGCTATTCGACCTGGGCTTTATCGACCGCATGCCCCACCTGACGCTGGTCCAGGCCCACGGCGCGGCCCCGCTGTACCACACCATCACCGGCAACGACCCGGAGACGCTGGTCCGCGTCCACGCGCGCACCCTGGCCACCGCCATCAAGATCGGATCGCCGGTGAGCTGGCGCAAGGCCAAGCGGGCGCTGGAATGGACGGACGGCTGGGTGACGGAGGTCTCCGAGCAGGAGATCGCCGACGCCAAGGCGATCATCGGGCGGGACGGTATCGGCTGCGAGCCGGCCTCGGCCACGACGCTGGCCGGGCTGCGGCGCCTGATCCGGGAAGGGACCGACGCCTCCGTCACGCCGAACGAAGAGGTGGTCGCCATCCTCACCGGCAACGTGCTGAAGGACGCCGACTACACCGTTCGCTACCACACCGGCGAGCTGTACGAAGAGTTCGTCACCGAAACGCGGGTGATCAGCGCCAATGGCCAGGTACTGCCGCACTTCGCCAATGCGCCGGTCCCGGTCAGCGCGACGCGGGAAGACTTGACGCGCGTGATCGGCGAGCATCTCACTCGCTCAGCGGAACCGTGACCTTCAGAATGCGCGTCCCGGCGCGGACGTCCATGCTCGCCGTGCCGCCGACGATGGCGCAGCGCTGCTGGATCGTATGGTAGCCGGCGGGCAACGACGCCGTCCCGGCTTCGGCCTGGTTGCCGGCCGGCGCCTCCAGGGTGATCTGGATCGCCGCGTCTTCTATGACGACCTGCACCGACGTCGCCTGCTCGCCGTTGCGCCCTTCCGGCATCTTGATGGCGTCCTGGACCATGCGGAAGATCGCCAGCTCCTTGGCGCGGGCGATGCGGCGTTCCTGGCCGATGACGTTGAGGGTGACGGGCGTCCGGCCGCCTTGCCCGTTCCAGTCGTCGACAAAGCGCTTGAGCGCCGGCAAGAGGCCCAGGTCGTCGAGAATCATCGGCCGGACGTCGAAGATGAAGCGGCGCATATCCTGTAGTGTGCCGAGGATCGTCTGGCGCAGCTCGTGCAGCTCCTGCTTGACCGCGTCCGTGTCGCTGCCGACCATGCGCTCGCAGATTTCGGCACGCAGGATCAGGTTGGTGAGCGCCTGGGCCGGTCCATTATGCAACTGGCGGGCGATCCAACTGCGTTCTTCCTCTTGCGCTTCGATGATGGCCGTTTCGCTCGGCGGCGGGAGCTGTTCGGTGCGGGAGGCGCTCCCCGGCAAGGGCTCGACCAGCGAGGCCGCCGACGCCGGCCCGACGATACTGCCTGGCTCAACCGCCGACGGGTCCAGGCGAGCGGCCAGCGTCAACGCGAACTGGGCGACATCGACGACCTGGCCGATCGTCTCCCGTTTGCTGTGCAGCAACTCCTGCTGATGTTGGACGCTCAGGTAGCGCAACTGGCTTTGATGGGCCTGGGCCACCAACTGCTGATATTGCTCGCGCGAAAAGCCGCCGCTCCGCTCCAACTCGCGCAACGCCTCCTCGGCGTTCTCCGAGCGGAGACGCTGACTGGAAAGTTCCGTCTCGTTCTGCTGCAAGAGCACGGCAAGCTCCTGCAATTGGTGGCGCAGCAGGGGCAATTCCTGCGCCAGGCCGCCGGCGTCGGACCGCTCCGCGGCGGTCAGGGTCGGAACGGCGCTCCCGACCGGGACAGGCTGCTCGCTCGTTGGCGCTTCCAGCATCACCTCAGACCTGCTCCATCTTAATCCAGCCGTGCCGTAAGGCGTAGACCACGGCCTCCGTGCGGTCGTTGACGGCCAGCTTGCGCAGGATGGACGTGATGTGATTTTTCACCGTCTGGTCACTGATACCCAGGCTACGCGCGATCTCCTTGTTGCTGTTGCCACGGGCGATATGTTCCAACACCTCAACTTCGCGGGCGGAGAGCGGAATGAAAATCGGTTCCGTCTCCGGCCCGACGCTGGCCAACTCCCGGAACTGGCGCAAGACGCGCGAGGCGAGGAGCGGCCGGGCCAGCACGCTATCGTTGATCAGATAGCTGCCGGCGTGGGCGCGGCGGACGGAGGCGATCAGGTCGGCCGGCTGGACATCCATCGTGAGGTAGGCCGAGGCGCCGACCTTGATGGAGTTGAACAGTTCCTCCTCATCCTCGAAGGCGGTGATGATGATGACCGCGACGGTCGGCGTCTGCTGCTTGATCAGGCGCGTCACTTCGATGCCGTTGACGCCGACGAGCGTCGAGTCCATCAAGATGACGTCCGGCGACAGGGCGTGCGTCATCTCCAGGGCCTGGTGGCCGTTTTCCGCTTCGCCGACGATATCGAAGTCGGCGCCATCCCGTTCCAAAGCGCCGCGGATGCCGAGCCGCAAGAGGGTGGTATCGTCGGCAATCAGCAGCCGGATGCGCTCGTCCGATTTCTCGCGTTCCATGGGCGTCCTCGCTCCAGACCTTGCCGGGCTGGGTTCATCGATCTCACCCGGAGTATAGCAGTGTGGCACACCGGCAGGCGGCACCCCCCATTTGGGGTGGGACGATTGGGCGCTAGCGCCGCTTCCGCCGGGCGAAGGCCAGCACGCCTTCGGCGTCCCGGCTGTTGAGGATCTGCTCCGGCGCGCACCAGGCGCGCCGGGCGACGGCCACGCCGAAGTCCAGGTTCTGCAGGCTGCCGGTGGCGTGGGCGTCGGTGTCGATGCTGAGCATCACGCCGGCCTCCTGCGCCTGGCGGGCGTAGGCGTCCTTGAGGTCCAGGCGCTCCAGGCTGGCGTTGATCTCCAGCACCGTGCCGGTGCGAGCCGCCGCCGCGATCACGGCATCCATATTGAGGGCGACCGGCTCCCGGTGACCGATGAGCCGCGCCGTGGGGTGACCGATGATCGTGACGTACGGGTTTTCGATGGCGCGCAGCATCCGTCGCGTGGCGGTCTCGGCATCCTGTTGCATCGCCGAGTGGATCGAGGCGACGACGATGTCCAGCTCCGCCAGCACCTCGTCCGGGAAGTCCAACCGGCCGTCGGAGCGGATGTCGACCTCGCTCCCCGCCAACAGGCGGAAGCCGTCCGGGGCCTGGGCGTTGTAGGCACGAATGGCGGCGATCTGGTGGCGGAGGCGCTCGACCGAGAGGCCGCTGGCGACGGCGCGGCCCACCGAGTGATCGCAGATCGCCAGGTAGTGCAGCCCGGCGGCTTGCGCCGCGGCGGCCATCTCCTCCAGCGTGTTGTGGCCGTCGCTCTCGTCGGTATGGGCGTGCAGGTCGCCCTGCAGGTCGGCGCGGTTGAC